>NZ_JAUBQH010000164.1:0-1370 GCF_036701145.1 Microcoleus sp. Pol17C6 | reverse complement strand
GATCAGCTCTCTCTAAATTCACCATAACTTCTACTCAGCGAAGGCTGAGTAAATTTGTGCTTAGTCTAAACTCCAATCTTATCTCACCGAAGAGATTAAATGGCTAGTCGAGAATTTCTGGGAAGGATTGCGATGTAATGTGATGGTTCCCTGCATTGCGCCTTGCGGTATGAATGCGCCGGGAAACGGGCTATTTGAGGTTGAGAAACTAATTGAGAGCAAAAAGAAGAATCGTCATGAGTATCCATGTCCCATTTCAGGCTGTGGTGAATGGCAAAACATTGATTGTCTGCTGAATAACGCCCCGACTGCTCAACCCCCATCGCCAGAAATCGGCATTCAGCAGTTCCGAAATATTGTCAAAGAGCTAAAAAACATCCGCAAAGATTTAGTAATTTTCGATCGTCGAGGAGAAGAACGCTTTCAGTCATTGTCTCAGGATCAGCGGATCATTCTCAGCAAAGTCGATGAGGAATTTGCGTCGCTGATGCAAATGCTCACCGATGAAGCGAAAGATGGCCCGCGCCTGTTCAGTTTCAAGCCCGTCGATCCAAAGTTTTTCGATCGCCCAAAATGGATCAGTACAAAATTGCAAATAACCCTCTGGTGCGAACACTCTCGTCAACCGCTTCCAGCCTTAAATCCTCACGACAAAAAGAAGGGAGTTTATGAATTGGAAGTGTCGCGCGAATGGTTTACCAAAGCAGCCCCCTATCTCAAAATTTTGACCGGAACCCTTAGTCTAGTCTTACCTGTCGCAGCCTCGGCAACCAAGCTAATGCTAGATGAAGCCACCTACAAAGGTATTGAAGAAGAACTCGATTTAGGACAAAAAAGCATCGAGTCTACCTTGAAAGGAAGCGATTTAGCGACTAATTTGTCTACCGAAAGTGATGCCCCTGATTGGCAACAGGGCCAAGCAGCCATCCGCGCCCAAGCCTCGATTTTGCGAGAATTACACGCGCTGCTAAAAGCAAAAGATCCTGGCTTTGGTGGTTTGGTGCGGGTGCAGAACAGACGCCGGGAATTTCTGTGGGTTCACGAGCAGTTTGTAGAGGAGTATTAAGATTTTTATTTTGACACCTTTATTACGCTCGTGTGAAAATTTAAACAGCACATTCCTAGTTCCCAGGCTCTGCCTGGTAACGCATATCCAGAGGCTCCGCCTCGCCCTAACCCTCAAACAAACCCTCCCTCTCCTAGTTCCCAGGCTCTGCCTGGTAACGCATATCCAGAGGCTCCGCCTCGCCCCAACCCACCAACAAACCCTCGATCGCCCCAATGGGAAGAAGTAGATAAGCTGATACGCAGCTAGATTGTATAATATAAATATAAAATAAGCGCTCATTAGTTAGAATGTATGCCAGCCA
>NZ_JAUBQH010000163.1:0-1373 GCF_036701145.1 Microcoleus sp. Pol17C6 | reverse complement strand
CGACTTTCAGGCGATCGAGCCGACAATGAGTCGATCGTACCGACTTTCAGGCGATCGAGCCGACAATGAGTCGATCGAGCCGACTTTCAGGCGATCGTACCTTATTTAAGGTAAATCTAAAGAAACAACAAAAGTTTCTGACTAAGGTGCAAGTTTCAGTAGAAAGTGCTGTTTAAGGACATCAGAAATCGGTGAAGTTGGCCCGCCCCTTAGACTAAACAAGTCTGTTGTGTAGATAAGCTCCCATTACTGATGACAGGCGCACACAAACTGGACAGTATCTTAGGCTCTCGGCCTCGTCGGGAAAGCCTGCATTCACAAGGTTAGTATTCAATTGCCTGTCAGGTTCTTTTATAAATCGGAGTACCTAAAAGAGCAAACAATGACATCAACAGTCTTAGGCATAGACATCAGTAAAAGAGACTTTCATGTCTCATTACTGAGAGAAGGTCGTGCGACTAAACCCAAAAAGTTTACTAACAATATTCAAGGGTTTGAGAGTTTGCATAACTGGCTCAAACAACAAAGTGTAGTCGAGTTCCATGCTTGTATGGAAGCTACTAGCATCTACGGAGAAGCTTTAGCCGAATTCCTCTATGGGGAGGGCTTTCAGGTTAGTATTGTCAATCCAGCAAGGATTAAAGGGTTTGCCAAAAGCGAACTTCTACGAACTAAAACTGACTCCGTAGATGCGGCACTGATTGCTCGTTTTTGTGCGGCGATGAAACCGTCTCTGTGGACACCAACCGCGCCCGAAGTCAAGGAATTACAAGCTTTGTTGCGACGGCTCGAATCAGTCACAGAAATGATGACGAGCGAACAAAACCGTTTGGAGACAGCTACGCCAACTGTTGCTGCCCTTACCCTCGAACACTTGGAGTATCTTAAACAACAGCAACAGCTAATCAAAAAACTCATTAGTGACCATTTTGACCAACACCCACACTTAAAACAACAGCGTGACTTGTTGACCTCAATTCCTGGCATAGGCGATTTAACAGCTTCTATATTATTAGCTGAAATTGGTGAGGTTTCCGATTACGATAATGCTCGTCAATTAGCAGCCTATGCTGGTCTAACTCCCAGCGAACGGAGTTCTGGGACTTCGGTTAAAGGCAAAACTCGTTTGTCCTGCACCGGAAACGTCCGACTGCGAAAAGCATTATATATGCCAGCAGTAGTGGCGATGCGTTACAATCCCTTGCTTAAAGCCATGAGTGAGAGATTATTGGGTCGTGGAAAGGTCAAAATGCAGGTGATTGGTGCGCTGATGAGGAAACTGGTGCATTTAGCTTTTGGGATTTTAAAATCCCAAAAGCCTTTCGACCCCAATTATTTGACTGCTACCCCTTGACAGGTCAAGACAGTATCTA
>NZ_JAUBQH010000162.1:0-1377 GCF_036701145.1 Microcoleus sp. Pol17C6 | reverse complement strand
CCAACAGAAGCTGATTGAAAAATTACAACTCCAGCTCGAAAAGCTCCAAGAGAGACAGCCTAGCAATAGCAAAACATCATCGAAACCCCCATCAAGCGATCTGATACAGAAATCAGAGACAGCCAAAGTTGACAACTCAAAAGAGTCAGAGTCCGAGCCAAAGCGCAAACCAGGAGGACAGCCGGGACATATCGGCAAAACCCGAAAAGGATTTGGGCGAGTAGATAGATATCAAATCAGCACTCCTGACTCTTGCGAGCATTGTGGTAGCAGAGAATTAAGTGATGCGATCGGTTATAGCAAGCAGCAGGTAGCCTGCTTAGTTGCCTTACCTATTGAAGTGGTGGAATATCGACGAGTCAAATGTCAATGTCAGGAATGTGGAGCAATAGTAATCGGCTCACCAGCATCCGGGATAGTTCCAGGACAAGACTTAAGCATCAACCTACAAGCATTATTGAGCTGGTTAGGTAATTATGGACACATATCCTATGAAAAACAACAAGAATTTCTGCACGAACTAGGTGGAATTGAAATTGGGATCGGGACATTACAAGCAACAAATGCGCGGGTAGCTGATGCTGTCAAACCCGCCGTTGAAGCCTTATGGCAATGGGCACCATTACAAGCTAACGTCCATGTCGATGAAACTCCGTGGTGTGTCAAGGGAGTCAAAGAATGGTTGTGGACAGCTACGGGTCAAGATTTTTGCCTGTTTCATGCTGCGGATACTCGGAGTAGAGCCGAATTAGAGACGATGCTGGGGCATGAATTTGCTGGTGTGTTGAGTTCCGATGATTTTAGCGTATATAACGGTGTGATCGTGGGAGCGCAGCAGAAATGTTTAGCCCATTTACGGCGACATTTTAAGAAAGTTCTGCAAATCGGCCACGGTAACAATGCTGTCGTCGCAGAGGCATTTTTGGAATTAATTGATGAGGCATTTCGACAACATCAAAAATGGCGGGAACACCCCCAAGAGATTGATTATCAGACTTGGGCGAGGGACTTTAAGACCAAGCTGGAAAAATTGTTAAATACTTGGCAAGGTCATGTGGGTCATGCTGCCGGATTGTTATTGCGCTCGTTGCGTGATAAAGCGCAACAGTGGTGGTACTTTTTAGACCATCCGGAAATTCCCCCTGATAATAATTTGGCAGAACGTTCTTTGCGATTAGCCGTGACTAAACGTAAGGTATCTGGGGGTTCCCGGTCAATGTCTCGGTTTGAACAAACTGCTGATTTGTTATCTGTGATTCAGACTTGTCGGTTTCAGGGTAAAAGCGCAATGGCTTTTTTCCGTGATGCTATATCTGCCCATTCTTGTAACTTTTTTATGCCTTCTCTTATTCCTCAATCACAGACCTGAATCCTTAC
>NZ_JAUBQH010000161.1:0-1403 GCF_036701145.1 Microcoleus sp. Pol17C6 | reverse complement strand
GTCGCTTTTATCAACAAGGTATGCGGGCTGCAACTCTGATTCGGTCTATCTCCTAGCCCTCTTTGTCACCCCCCCAGCAGTAGAATACCAGTTTCATCCAAAAATACTAAGTTTTTTGGCTCGATATTTTTGATCTTTTGCCAATATTCCACCCTTAACTTTTGGACTCTTTCAGTCCCGCCTTGGCTACTGTGCCATGTTTTTTTTTACGATTGAGTCCTAATTTCTGTAAGTAGCGGCACATTGCCGTCCGGCTCACCCAATTTCCCGTCTTAATAGCAAATAATTCACACAACTCTACCAAGGTAGCATCTGGATGCTCTGCCACCAGTGTTCTGATGAGTGCTTCCGCATTTGTCAAGTGACTAAATTGTGGTTTACCCCTCTGTTTAGGCTGTAAATTCCCCTCGACTTGTTGTTGTTTCACCAGTTTTTGGACGAGACTTTTGCTGACAGCAAACCTGATGGCTACTTTCCTAATTGACATCTTTTGGGTCAAATGTGCTGTTACTATTTTTGCTCGGAGATCGAGGGAATAGGTTTTCATTAGCTTTGAATACAAAATGATATTTTATTGTTATTCCATTGTACCACATTACAGCGGGAACCGCTGTATGTATAGCGTTTCTCAGATAGATGAGGTACAATAACAGCAGTGAGTAAACCAATTCCTCATATCGGATAATGTAACTTCATTGAAGGCAAACTCTATCGCTTTTGCTAATTCTCGATAATTAGTCGTCTTGATATAGCAATCCTAAATGATTATCAAGACTATGATACAATTATATGCAATACTCGATCGTGAATAAAAAGATGAATAACTTAAAACTGCCCCTCAAAGATATGGAAAAGGAAATAACTCAATTAGAATCTTTCATTAAAAGTGATATAGATGCAAGAGAACTTAAACGAGCAATAGCTGTAAGGATGGCTGTCGAAGGCAAGTTCTACCATGAGATTAGCAAAATTCTCGGTGTAAGTGAATTTTTTGTAGGTCATTGGAAAAAACAATTTCAAACCAAAGGCATCGAAGGAATCAAGCTAGGGCATAAAGGGTCAAAAGGGTATTTAACAGCTCTACAAAAGACTGAAGTAATTGAGTGGCTAAAGAATAAAGAATATTGGAATTTAGATGAGCTGGTTACTTATGTAGAGCGAGAGTTTGGTGTGAGCTATAAATCAAAACAGAGTTACTATGAACTTTTCGACCGGGCGAAAATTAGTTGGAAAAAAACTCAAAAAATCAATCCTAAATTTGATGAAGAACTGGTAAAAAAAAAGACGGAAGAAATTAACAATATTTTATTCAAAAACAAGGATGGCATAGAATCCGGGCAAATAATAGTATTATTTATAGATGAATGTCATCTACTTCATGGCGATCTGACTGGTTATGTTTG
>NZ_JAUBQH010000007.1:0-172881 GCF_036701145.1 Microcoleus sp. Pol17C6 | reverse complement strand
TTGGCTGGATCTCCTAAAAACAGGATTCCTTGGGCCGCTGGAGGCAGGGTGTTGATGGTATAAGAGGCGATCGACCCGTCGAAGTCGGGGTCGCTGCCTCCCAATCCCGTGACTAACTGGCTGCTGTTGGGCCCGAGGCTGGAGGTGGCAGGGTTGGCAACTGGCGGTTGGTTGGGAGTCGGAGTTGGTGCTGGTGTCAGAGTGGTTGTGACTTTAGCGCCCGGAGCACTACCGTCATTGTTGGTTGAAGTCGGGTCATAGGTAGGTGAGGTACTTCTGGCGGTGTTGCTGACGCTGGCATCTGGGGGTGCGATGAAACTAACTGTATTGGTAATCGCAGCAGGAGCACCGCTGGCTAAGCTGGGAACAGATGAGAAGGTGACAATGCCAGTAATTGGATCGTAAGTACCGCTGGATAGACTAACTATTGTTAAATTGGGAACAATGCTATCAGTAATTATGACGTTTTCGGCTGTGCTAGGGCCGTTGTTGACTGTGGAAATTGTGTAACTGACTGTCCTACCCACAGTTTCGGTAGTAGTCCCGGTTTTGGTGGTAACAACATCGGCACTAGGTGTCAGGGTTGTGGTGACTTTAGCCAGCGGATCAGTGCCGTTGTTGTTTTCAGGAAAAGGATCTGGGGTAGGTGACGTACTTCTGGCGGTGTTGGTGACGCTGGCATCTGGGGGTGCGATGAAACTAACTGTGTTGGTAATCGCAGCAGGAGCACCGCTGGCTAAGCTGGGAACAGATGAGAAGGTGACAATGCCAGTAATTGGATCGTAAGTACCGCTGGATAGACTAACTATTGTTAAATTGGGAACAATGCTATCAGTAATTATGACGTTTTCGGCTGTGCTAGGGCCGTTGTTGACTGTGGAAATTGTGTAACTGACTGTCCTACCCACAGTTTCGGTAGTAGTCCCGGTTTTGGTGGTAACAACATCGGCAAGAGCAGCAACAATTGTAGTTGAGACTTGAGAGATGGGTTGGGAACTATTATTGTTAGCTAGATCTGGGTCGAAAGTGCTGGAGCTGCTATAGGCACTGTTAGTTAAGGAAGCGCCGACTGTTGCCGGAACTCTTGCGGTTATGGTGCGGGTTTCGCTAGCACCGTTAGCCAGAGTCGGAATCGCCGGCCAGATGACCGTCCTCGTTGTGGGATTGAAACTACCGTTGTTGTCAGTGCTGACGAAAGTTAAGCCCTCTGGGAGCGGATCTTGAATCAGGACGCTTTCGGCGTTGTTTGGCCCGTTATTTGTGGAGGTAATCGTATAGGTAATGGTGCTATTGGGTATGGCATAAAGCGGGCCTTTTTTAACAATGGAAACGTCGGCTTTGAGTGCAGGCTCATCTATACTTTGGACGATGACATTGTTAACTTCGTGAATGTTTGTGTTTCCCCCTGTCGAAGCAGCAAAGCCAAATTTAAAAGTAGGTGGCACTGCTCCGTTTATAGTTGCCAAATTTGGTATGTCGAGCAGTGTTTCGCCCGCATCAAATGTGCCGTTGCTGTTCAAGTCGAAGGCAACTGTCAGACGGTTAGGTGTTGCTGAAGTCGTCGGGAATAAGGTAACTTGGACGCTTCTTTTAGCCTCAGTGCGAATGCTTGTATCTTTATTGTCTATCCCACCGGGAACTACAGTGCTAGTTAAGAAATTATAAGATGTGCTTTGGCTGCCTCTAAGTCCTACTGCATCAGCTAGAAACCCTCCCGGCGCAGCCGGATTTGTATTTACACGCCCTCCCGCTCCTGATTGACTAGCAGAATAATTGCCAAACTCGTCTAATCCGACACCTAAATAACCTCCTACAATACCCGGTACGATTCCACCCCTATTATTCTGAGCATAGCCGAGAGAGCCGCCAAAGCCTCCCGCTTGTGTGGGCGTAGCTGTTCCGTCAATGAGGAAAAAACTAATGCCATCCGCACCAAGGAGGTTATTCTGCTGATCGACGACAGTACCTCTGTTATAGGCAAAGAAATCAAAGGTAACTCTCAGACCCTCAGTGGCGGAGATGGGGTTGTTGTAGATAACAAAAGCTGCTTCGTCAAAATTATTTGATGTTAATCTCAAAGTACCGCTTCCGCGTGGATCGCCAGTCCCTAAAGCGGGAATAACGCCACTGAGGTTTTGTGTACTACCTGCCGTTAAGCCTGGTGGAGCGGATGCGCCAAAAATTCCATATATCCAAGGCCCGATTACTGTTGAATTTTTAAATTCTTCAGCCGCTAATGTAGCCAGAACTGATGTGTAGCCTTCTAGGACTTCTTTTTCAAAGGCTATTTCGGTATTTATTTGTCCTGTAGTAATTTCTAATTCCCAGTTGCCACCTAGTGCTGCACTCCCTGTTAAATTATTAGAAGCGGCAATATTTGCTCCTGTTATTTCACTGAGTTTTTGTATGAATTGAATGCCGGATTCGCCGGCGGCTATGTTACAGCCGTAAAGCAGAATGTTGCCTTGCTCGCTAAGGGCTTTTCCCCACTGCTGCAGTTGGCTGCTGTAGGTTTCTAGATTATCAATATTAAGTTCTGTTGAGCCGATTTCTACTGCTGCTTCTCGGCCGTGAGAAACTATGTGCAGGCTGGTGATGCTGTTGCGCTGATCCAAAATTTCGGTGATTTGCTCGATCGCCTCCCTAGTAGGATTGAGTACAAATACTTCCGTTCCTGCTTTAATACCACCGATCAATTGCTGGTAGTTTTCTACTCGGGAGTCAAAAATCACTAGAGATTTTTTCGCGTCCGGTTCTGCTGTAGAGCTTGCTTTCTCAAAAAAAAAGTTGTTCTTAGCGGCAATATTCGTAAATTTAGGTATTTTTACGGGTGTAAAATTCGGCAGATAGGAGATCATTTTTTTTATTCCCTGATTTACTTATTAGTTTTAACCTACCCAGCTTGAGAAAATTCCATAAACACCAAAATATAAATTTTTAATGAATTGTTTCTATAAATAGAATAATAATTACGTAGTTTGTGGGTTGAGATTTTAGGAAAGAATTGGACGAGGACTGCTGGGGGCGATCGCCGGTGGCTAGGGCGACAAATCACCGCAACTTCTATGCAAACGTTTTCGGGCTTTGACTGCGCCAGCCAAGTCTTTTTATGTGAGAATGGGCTATGCCAGAACTTGGAGATTGCGATCGCCAATTACTTACGCATTGCTGAAAAAAGGCAGTAATTCCGGTAACACGAAGCTTCTCAGTACGGTTGTAAGTAGGATTTTTTGTTGAATCTTCACCGTAAGCCCACTTAAAAAAGTGGTTTCCGAGAATTGGAAAATTTTTAATTTGCGATTCGATTTACTACTGTTGGCGATTGACATCGCCGCCAAATTCACTTATATTTAAGCTCTATCAAAAAATCATCATAAATACCACTAAAATATACAAAAATTAACATCGCGTCAGGCAAGTTAACACCAGCTAGGAGTTGACAAGTTGCACTAATCTATGATTTAAATTTTCGGGTGTTCACAGCCAAAGGTAGTGAACCGATCGCAGGATTTGAGAATTGAACGCGAGATTTGCCCAAAAAATTCTTTCAAATACTAGGGTGATATGCTATGTGCTGCGTGCGTACCCTAGGGGAGAGGCGGAAAAATTGAGGGTGGCGCGATCGCACTTTCTCGGACTCAGCCACCCCCAATTCCGCGCTTTTTAAACGTTAGTTAATATCCAGTTCCCGCACTAAAAAAGCCCATTCATCTGCCAATTCTTCAATGACTTTCGCAGTGGGTTTGCCAGCACCGTGTCCCGCTTTGGTTTCAATGCGAATTAACACGGGTTTTTCTCCCGCGTGGCTTTCTTGCAAAGCAGAAGCAAACTTGAAACTGTGGGCCGGAACTACTCGATCGTCGTGATCGGCAGTTGTAATCATTGTCGCCGGATAAGCCGTGCCCGGTTTGAGGTTGTGCAACGGAGAATAGCCGTGAATTGTGGAAAATTCTTCGGGATTTTCCGGCGAACCGTATTCAGAAGTCCAGGCCCAACCAATGGTAAACTTGTGAAAGCGCAACATATCCAAAACGCCGACTGCAGGCAGTGCTGCACCGAACAATTCCGGCCGCTGAGTCATGCAAGCCCCTACTAATAAACCGCCGTTGCTACCGCCTGCGATCGCCAATTTGGCCGGTTTGGTATACTTGTTTTCGATCAACCATTCAGCGCCAGCTATAAAGTCATCAAACACGTTTTGCTTGTTCAACTTTTTGCCTGCTTCGTGCCATGATTCGCCGTACTCGCCGCCTCCCCGCAAACAGGCGATCGCATAAACTCCGCCCATCTCTAACCACACTATCCTGCTAACAGAAAAACTCGGAGTTAGCGAGATGCCAAAACCACCGTATCCGTAAAGGTAGGTGGGGTTATTGCCATCCAACTGCAAGCCTTTTTTGTGCGTAATAAACATGGGTACTTGCGTACCGTCTTTGCTGGGATAAAATACTTGTTTCGTCTCGTAATCATCGGGATTAAAATCGACCTTTGGCTGCCTATAAATCGTACTTTCATCTGTCACCATGTTGTACTGATAGATGGTGTTAGGTGCAGTGAAACTGGTGTAAGCATAAAAAGTTTCGGTGTCGTGCCGCTTGCCGCTGAATCCTCCCGCCGAACCGATTCCGGGCAAGGCAACTTCTCGCACGAAAGAGCCATCTAAGTTGAAAATTTTAATCTGGGTGTAGGCGTCTTTCAAGTAGGAAGCGACAAATTGATTGTTCAGGAGACCAATGCCTTCGAGAGTTTCTGCTGCTTCGGGGATAATTTCTGTAAACCCCCCCTCCCTGGGCGACGGGGTTTCGTCACAAGCGAGGGATGAGGGAGGTGGGTTGTTGGTGTCGATCGCAATTACGCGGCCCAGCGGTGCATTCAAGTCTGTTTGAAACCAGAAAAGAGATCCCTCATTGTCGATGAAACTGTACTCAGCCTCGAATTCGCTAATCAGTTCTACAACGGTTGATTCCGGTGCAGTTAAATCCTTGTAGAAAATCAAGTTTTTGGTTTCAGTTCCTTGCCAAACTGAGATAATCAAGTATTTGCCATCTTCGGTGACGCCACCGCTAAATCCCCACTCTTTTTGGTCTGGTCGCTCGTAGATTAATACGTCTTCAGATTGGGGCGTGCCGATTTGGTGGTAAAACAGTTTTTGGTAATAGTTAACGTCTTCGTGCTTGCTTTTTTCATTGGGTTCGTCGTAGCGACTATAAAAAAAACCTTTGCCGTCGTGAGTCCAGGATGCTCCTGAGAATTTAATCCACTTTAAATGATCTGATAAATCTTCGCCGGTTGCCACGTCACGGACTTTCCATTCCTGCCAGTCCGAACCGGAACTTGACAAACCGTAGGCCATGTATTTGCCGTCTTCGCTGATAGCTATTCCACCCAGAGCAACGGTTCCATCTTCTGAGAGAGTGTTGGGGTCAATTAAGACTTTGGGTTCACCGTCGAGGGATGTTAAGGTGTAGAGTACCGATTGATTTTGCAGGCCGTCATTCTTGTAGTAGAAATAGCGAGATCCTTCTTTGAAAGGTATGCCGTATTTCTCGTAATCCCAAAGTTGAGTCAGGCGCTGTTTGATTTTTTCCCGCGCCGGAATTTCGTTGAGATAGGCAAAAGTGACTGCGTTTTGCGCTTCTACCCAAGCTTGGGTTTCCTCAGAGTCGGGATTTTCCAGCCACCTGTAGGGGTCGGATACTTTGACGCCGTGGTAGTCGTCTGTTTGGTCGATTTTGCGAGTTGTGGGGTAGCTTAAAGGTCGATCGAATTGGGTCATGATTTTTTACTACTCTCGGTAACTTTTTCCAGTTTACCCTTTCGCGGCAGTGACGACAGGGAACAACGAAACTCAAGACAAAATACCAAATACCAAATACCCGACAAGTTTCAACCTGTCGCTACACCGAAAAAAACCGCATCGGCGGGTTTCATATCTTACAATTGTGTCATTGCGAGCCTCAGCGAAGCAATCGCAGAAGCTTAGAATATAGCTCTCATCGCATCAATTGTAAACTCTTCATCCTCTCTTCTCTTCCTACCCTACCCTTCGGGAACCCCTGCGGGGAACGGGAACGGCTTCGCCGAACGTGCCTTTGGCGTCTTCGCCGTTCGTTTCTCTTATTTTTAAATCAGCCATCACCCGTTTTCAACTAATCCAACTCTCTCCTTCCTTCCAAAGCGCGAGCCAATGTAACTTCATCGGCATATTCCAAATCTCCCCCCATCGGCAAACCAAAAGCTATGCGCGTCACTAGGGTAAAAGGTTTTAATAAGTGACCGATATAAAGAGTAGTAGTTTCGCCTTCCACGCTGGGACTAATAGCAATAATTACTTCCTTAACCTTTTGCTGGCTGACGCGCCGGACTAACGGTTGAATGTTCAATTGTTCCGGGCCAATTCCATCCATCGGTGAGATAACGCCGCCAACAACGTGATATTTACCCATATATTCCCGCGTTTTTTCTAAAGCGATTACGTCGCGGGATTCTGACACTACACAAATGGTATGAGTGTCGCGGTTGGTATTGCGGCAAATTTCGCAAACAGGGTCAGCAGATAAGTGAAAGCATACTTGACAGAAACCTACTTGCTGTTTGGCATCAATCAAAGATTTAGCTAGGGCTTGCACTTCTTCTTCCGGTCGCTTCAAAATATGTAAAGCGAGCCGCTGGGCTGTTTTTGGGCCGACTCCTGGCAAGCGCTGCAATTGTTCGATTAAACGAGCTAAAGGTCGAGTGTACATTAAAAATTGGCGGTAATTGGTAATATCATTTCTGGTTGATTCGCGATGGTAGAATTGGCGCGAAGTAGGGGCGGGTTTTACCAACCATCTATGTTTTAAACTAAGTATATCATAAACTCGTCCCGCCCATACACTGATGGCTATTAACTAATTTACCCTCCACTAATTTTAGCTTTGTAGCCTAACTTTGTAATAATTTCTAGCAGCTTTTGCTTGTGTTCGCCTTGAATTTCGATTTCATTATCTTTGACTGTGCCGCCAGTACCGCATTGGGCTTTTAGCTGCTTGGCTAAAGTTGCTAATGTTTCGGGTTTTTCCTGAAAGCCGCTGATGACTGTAACTGTTTTGCCGCCTCGTCCTTTTCGGGATGCTTCGATTTTGAGGTTTTGTTGATTGGGGGGAACTTCGGCAACTCCCCGTTGGAGGGCTGCCGAGTTGTCAACGTTGCCAAATTCGGAGTAAACTATTCGTTTGCCCTCGGTTGTTTTGCTGTCAGAATCTTTGCGTTTTGATGCTGCCATAGGTTAAGATGCTTGAACTTTTTTACTGCTATTTCTAGTTTTAGCGGATTGGGGTATGGTTGCGATCGCTCGGAATGCGCTCTATCTTCTACTTATTGTATTAGCCCGTCAAGCGTTCAAGGAATTATAATGAAATTTGTGCGATCGCCTCAAGTCCACAACCGATTTGGTACGATCGATACCAAGCCTCTAGCTTACCCGCGAATCTAAAAAATCTAAAATCTAAAATCTAAAATCAAATGACAGTCACCCCCCTGCATCTCACCACCGAAACCAGCGCCCAACGCCCAGACTCTCTCGGCAGATTCGGCAAATTCGGCGGCAAATACGTCCCCGAAACCCTGATGCCCGCTTTATTTGAACTAGAAGCCGCTTTCCACAAATACCGCAGCGAACCGGAATTTCAACAGCAACTCCAACAATTGCTCAAAGATTATGTCGGCCGCCCCAGCCCTTTGTATTTCGCGGAACGCCTCACCGAACACTACGCTAAAGCAGACGGAACTGGCCCGCAAATTTACCTCAAACGCGAAGATTTAAACCACACCGGTGCTCACAAAATCAACAATGCTTTAGCTCAAGCATTGCTGGCAAAACGTATGGGCAAAAAGCGGGTAATTGCTGAAACTGGTGCCGGTCAACATGGCGTTGCTACTGCTACAGTTTGCGCTCGTTTCGGTATAGAATGCGTTGTCTACATGGGCGTTCATGACATGGAAAGACAGGCTTTAAATGTGTTTAGAATGCGCTTGATGGGAGCCGAAGTGCGGCCGGTGGCGGCGGGTACGGGAACGCTGAAAGATGCGACTTCCGAAGCGATTCGCGACTGGGTGACAAATGTCGAAACAACTCATTACATTCTCGGTTCCGTAGCGGGCCCGCATCCTTACCCGATGATGGTACGCGATTTCCATGCGGTAATCGGTGAAGAAACGCGCGCTCAGTGTCAAGAAAAGTGGGGCGGTTTGCCGGATATTTTATTAGCTTGCGTCGGCGGCGGTTCTAATGCAATGGGTCTTTTCCACGAGTTTGTAGGGGAAGAAACTGTCAGATTGATTGGTATTGAAGCGGCGGGCGAAGGTGTGGATACGGATAAGCACGCTGCTACTTTGACTAAGGGAAGTGTGGGAGTTCTGCACGGGGCGATGAGTTATTTGCTGCAAGATAATGAAGGTCAAGTGATAGAGCCGCATTCGATTAGTGCGGGTTTGGATTATCCGGGTGTGGGGCCGGAACATAGTTATTTGAAGGATGCGGGCAGGGCTGAATATTATAGCGTAACTGATGCAGAAGCGCTGGGAGCATTTCAGCGGCTTTCGCAGTTGGAGGGGATTATTCCGGCTTTGGAAACTTCTCATGCGATCGCATATTTAGAGACTCTGTGCCCGCAGCTAACAGGCAATCCGCGCATTGTGCTGAACTGTTCGGGACGCGGCGATAAAGACGTGAACACTGTAGCGAAGGTTCTGAATATCTAGGTTAGCGGAATGTGGGGCGATCGCTCTGTAGGAATTGGTAACAATTAATTGGTGTCAACTTAAGACTAAAATCCTTTGTATCTCTCGTTTGTATCGAAGTCTAGATACCCCCTAGCCCCCCTTAATAAGGGGGGAACTGGAAGCGATCTTTCGTCCCCCTTATTAAGGGGGATGCGAGGGGGATATAGAGGCTTATCCTCAGACGGTATACTCATACTACTTTTGGCATTAAGTTGACACTAATAGTAACAATTAACTTTATTTCTCGTTTGATTTCATGTCCAAAGGTTTGATTTTGATGTGCTTGGGATTGTTGACAATCCTGCCTAAGTGTGACACCTCCATTCCTACGCGATCGCTGCCACAAACTCCCATGAATACTAATGTTGCTTCGAGTGCTATTACTGACTTAGAAAAAGCGGTTAACCAACAGATCAATCAATACCGAGCATCTAAAAAGTTGCCACCGCTGACTATCGATCCGCGAATCACTCAGATAGCCAGAATTCACAGCGAAGATATGGCTAAGGGTAAAGTAAGTTTCAGCCACGATGGATTTGAGGGGCGGGCGAAAGCAATTACTATTCCTTATAAAAGTGTAGCTGAAAATCTTGCTTACAATTTTGGCTACAGCGACCCGGTACGCAATGCTGTTGAGGGTTGGATTAAAAGTGATGGCCACCGCAAAAATATGGAGGGTCAGTTTAATGTGACCGGTATTGGGGTTGCCAAAAATGCTAAAGGCGAGTATTATTTTACTCAGCTTTTTGTTCGCAGTCGGTAAGGTGAAGGAAGAAGGAAGTTCGGCAACGGATTCGCTCGACGGATGTAACGGATGTAACGGATGTCAGGAAGAGGGAAGAGGGAAGAAGGCAGTCAACAGTTAACAGTCAACAGTCAACAGTCAAAAATTACTAATAATGGAATTTGCAGATTTTCAAGTGTGCGATGGTGATATTCCCGATTCTCTCTTATCTTATTATTTGACTGCGCCGGCGATCGCCGTTGATACGGAAACAATGGGTTTGCTACCCTGGCGCGATCGCTTGTGTTTGGTTCAGTTGTGCAATCCCGAAGGTAAAGTTGCAGTGGTGCGGATTGCCAAAGGCCAGACAGCAGCACCGAATTTAAAGAAGTTAATGGAAGCCGAAAATATTGAGAAAGTATTTCATTTTGCGCGCTTTGATATGGCAACAATGCGTTACAATTTAAGTATTGACATTGCACCAGTTTTCTGCACAAAGCTAGCTAGTAAACTTGCTAGAACTTATACCAACAAACACGGATTGAAAGAATTAATTCTAGAACTCGAAAAGGTAGAATTAAATAAAACATCTCAAAGTTCCGACTGGGGAAATGCGACTAATCTTTCGGACGATCAACTAAATTATGCTGCTAACGATGTCCGCTATTTGCTGAGCGCTAAACAAAAGTTGACTGCTATGTTGCAGCGAGAAGAACGCTGGGAAATTGCACAGCAATGTTTTCAGTGTTTGCCCGTTTTTGTGAGTTTGGATTTATTGCAGTACAACAATATTTTCGAGCACGGCTAATACCATTTTAGATTTTAGATTTTAGATTTTAGATTGGGAATGACTGATGACTACCAGGGTTTAGAACACGGGCAGACAGTTGCATTCTTTTTTTGAAATTGTATAATATTGTGTCACCTCGCACAATTGCAATCAAATTGGTTTGTAATGAAGACTTGAGTTATCATAAAACTCGCTTGGACTTGAGTCCTCACTACAAAGGTAATTATTATTATTTGACCGGACTTGATGTGAGTTAAAAAAAAATCAAAACAGTGATCTATAGCTGATTAGGACTGATCGGGATTGTGTTCGTGCAGCAAAGCTTCAATTTGGTCGTCAACATTTCTAATCACCTGTTCCAAAGCGGGCAACCCCTCTAAAGGCACAGGAGAAAGCCGAGTTCGATCGCGAATTTGATTCACTTTCCGCTGCAATTCTTCGGCCAGCCGCAGTGCGTCCCGACTCAAAGTAGACAACTGCTGCTGCTGGTAAAACCTCAAAGCTGCCCCCCGCAAAACTTGCAGGGTGGCTTCTTCCTTGCCGCCCACCGTCATTACCCGCAAGCGCAACAGCAAATGAGTGTTTTGATATATGCGCTCAACTTCGACTTGTTTGGGCTGTTCCACCGGGCAAACAGGCATATCTGTAAGCCGCTTCAACTCGTCGATGACCTCTTGGAAAAGGACGATATCGATACCTTCGAGCATCGATTTCAAAACGCCATCTTGACTCCAAAGAATGCGACCTTGGGACTGGTGGCGCTCAAAAAACAGGCGGCCGATTCCCTCTCGCAGCACTCTACCGAGCAATTCTTGCAGCAGTTGGGGCGCGGGCAAAGTTGCCAAAACTTCCACTTGGCTTGACAAGTGCAAAGCCTCGACATTCAAAACCGATAGCTGTGTCGGTGTCGGGGGAACCTCAGCGCCAGCAGGTTTAAACCGCTCAGGAGCGGCCATCGACGGTTCTGGCAAAGACAGCAGTGTTGCTGCATTGGGGCCTGAAGTTGCTGGTGCGGGTTTTTTGGGTGTTGGGGCTGCAGCGGTTTCTGTCTGGCTCGGTTCTCGGAGTTGGTTCCCGTGCAGCAAGTAAGCTGAGAGCATCGAGCGCTGAGTTTCCGAGGCAATTGGCTCTGTTGTGACTGAGCAATTCATGTAAGCTAAAATCCGCTGCACGTAGTCCAAGGCGGAGTCATCTTGGGCATCGACTACGCCCAATTTAAACAGATTACCTTCTAGAGATAAAGGCAAAACTTGATAGTAAAGGCAAGCTTCAAAGGGGACAACTGTATCGATTAGGTGAAATATTCGATCGGAGTCCATTGTAGCTGCCGAGTCTGTTGAAGATGTATGTACCATTAGCTGCTTTGTAGTTGGAAGCGCGATCGAGCGCGACGCACCAACCTGATGCGATAAAATTAAACGCTGCAACTTCCCTGACGGAGGAATTGGTCTAACAACCGGAAGCTTTTATTAAAGAAAAATCCTTAGTCCCAGAATTTTCTCCCTTCTGTATTGCAGCCTCAAACTCTACCAAAAGATTGAGAACTAGATGATGACTAGCGCAGTCTAGACCCACTATCATCGATCGCCCGAGATTGATGCCCGTGGCTGGCAACAATAGAATTATGTCTTTAATGCACAAGTATTAGAGATGCACCACAACCGATGATTTACGGGCAACCGCTGAATTTAGGATTGGTTAAAAAATCCTGAAAAGTCGATCGTGCTGCTAGTATCTTACCTCAGAGAGCTGACTGCGATCGTCTCGGAGCGCGATCGTCACCGCAGGGCTACAAAATCCCGATCGATCTAACCTGATTTGATACAAGCGGCATCGCCCGGTTTTCCACAGGGAAACTCGCAGCAGTCTGTGGCTGTTGGGTAATTGATTTGTAGCGCGGATTCTGAAAAATTCTACCGCCAATTAACAATTAGCAATTGCCCGCCACCCATTACCAATCTACTCGTTGCGGAGCGATTGAGCTGCTAAATAGAGTTTGCTCCACTCGCCGATGACTTGATTGGTTTTCAGCTTTAATTCAGATGCGATCGTCTCTACACTTTTCCCTGCTTTCAACGATTCTAGCAACTGCCGCTGCACCGGTGTGAGGTCATGTAAATATTGCTGCCACTGAGCGGGAGTCAAGCCCAAACTGTGTTCTTGGAGCGAAGTTTCCAGCCAGTTGGCGACTAATTCCGGTGCTTGTTTGACCGCAAAAACCCGAATCGCGTGGTAACTAACTTTTTCTCGCAAGCGGTAAATTTGCTTGATCGGAACCTTCAACTCCTCGGCAATTGCCTCTTGGGAACGGCCTTGCAGGTAAAGCCGCAGCCACCGGGAAGCCAGCGGATCGACTTCAGCGGCCAAGTAATTCTCAAATTCTTGTTGGACAATCTGCCGCTGAGTTTGCTGCTCTTCCCAAGCTTGATTTTCTCGATACTCGGACATTGCCTGTTCGTCTAGCAGGCTGAGCGGTTCGTCTGTATCGTCGGGTAGAACCTGTTCCGACACCAGCCGCACCCAGTCTCCTGCAGGCACTTGCGTCAACCCGCCCCGCTGGGCACGCCGCAAGTAGTTGACAAAACGGTACACCAGCAGCGGCTGGTTGCGGATCGGCCGCAAGCAGTATTCTTCTGTGCTCGCTAGCAGCAAAGCATTTCGCAGGCGTCTGTCTGGGGTGCATTCGGCAATCCAGGCGACTTGCTGCTGCAGGTAGCGATCGGAATTGAGCATTTCCTGAATCACTTCTTGCAGTACCTCCACCGCACTCCGCTGTCTGTCGCGACTCAGGGAAACCCACGCTTGGATTTTTTGCCGGAGCACAACCAAACCGCCGAGCCGCCCGATCAAGTTGCGGTAAGCTTTTTCTGGCGGTACTCCCAGATACCGAGAAATCAAAATTCGATATAAAAAGTCGATCGCCCCAGAGGCGACAGACAATTGAGTTGGGCTAAGAGTGTCAAATCTTTCGGGCTTGTCTCCCAACAGCCAGCGGACAACACTCTCGCGAGTGCTAGAACTCTCCTGCGGGCAATCTTGTTCGAGTCGAGACTTCCAATCTTGTCCTAGTCTTTCCGCCAAGGTCATGGGCTGTCGAGAATATTGTCTTTCACCCCCGATTTTACGTGGTATCCTGGATTTTTGAGTATTTTTCAGATATACGATCGCGCGATCGGATAAATTACCTTAAATTACCCTAAACAAAATTCCATTACGGTGCGATATGCCTAACTTTTTATTAGAACTCGGTACAGAAGAATTGCCCGCATCTTTTGTCTCAGGCAGCGCCCAGCAGTGGCAGCGACTTGTACCTGCAACGCTGGCAGAAGAATCCTTGACAAATGACTCTATTAATGTATACGCTACTCCGAGGCGTTTGGCCGTTCTCGTGAAAGGACTGCCAGTTCAGCAATTAGATAGAGAAGAAGAGGTAAAAGGGCCGCCGGCGAGTTCGGCTTTTAAAGATGGCAAACCGACGAAAGCAGCCGAAGGTTTTGCGAAAAAGCAGGGCGTCGAAATTGATGCTTTGGAAGTTCGCGCTACCGATAAAGGCGATTTTGTGTTTGTGCTCAAAAAGATTCCGGGGCGGATGACAGCGGATATTTTGACAGAACTTGTGCCGCAGTGGATTAATAAGTTAGAAGGCAAAAGATTTATGCGGTGGGCCGACGGAGATTTGAAGTTTCCGCGCCCAATTCGATCGCTAGTGGCACTGTTGGATGATACTGTACTGCCAATTACATTGGTGAGCGGTTCGGATACGGTCAAGAGCGATCGAATTTCCCAAGGACACCGGGTGTTACATCCGCAGCCTGTCTCGATTCCGCAAGCCGAGGATTATGTCGAATGTCTGCGGGCTGCTTGCGTGGAGGTCGATCGATCCCAGCGCAAAAATCAAATTAAAGCACAAGTAGAAGCCGCAGCAACAAAACAAAGCGGTTACGCCGACATTACGGAAGATTTGTTAGAAGAAGTCACAGACTTAGTAGAATGGCCGAACGCAGTTGTCGGGAAATTTGACGACGAATTTTTGATATTGCCGCCGGAAGTAATCACCACAATTATTGTCACAAACCAGCGATATTTTCCGATTCTCAAAAGCCCGGATTTTCCCGAACTACTGCCCTATTTTATTACAATTTCCAACGGCGACCCGGCTAAAGCGGCGATTATTGCTGCTGGTAACGAGCGAGTAGTGCGGGCGAGATTGGCAGACGGTCAGTTTTTCTACAAAGCAGACTTGATAAAGCCTCTAGAGGATTATTTGCCCAAGTTGGCAACAGTTACTTTCCAGGAAGATTTAGGGACAGTACGCGCAAAAGTCGATCGTCTGTGCAAAATTGCCAGCCTCATCGCCACTCAACTACAAATAACAGGCGAACAACAAGCTTATATAGCAAGAGCAGCCTTACTTTGTAAAGCAGATCTCGTAACCCAAATGGTTTACGAACTTCCTGAAATGCAAGGAATCATGGGGCAGAAATACGCCTTAGCAAGTGGCGAATCGGAAGAAGTAGCCACAGCAATTTTTGAACATTATTTGCCCAAAGGTGCGGGCGACAATTTGCCCCAAACTCTGACTGGTCAAGTTGTCGGAATAGCGGACAAATTAGATACTTTAGTCAGCATCTTCGGCTTGGGAATGTTGCCGACTGGTTCATCCGATCCCTTCGCTTTGCGCCGCGCCGCTAATGCAATAATTAACATTATTTGGGCGGCTCAGTTGCCAATCAATTTGCACCAGTTGCTTGCAGAAGCTGTTGCCGAATTTACCGCAGCGCGCCCGGAAACGCCGGCAGAGTTGCTATCGCAGTTATACGAGTTTTTCTTGCAAAGAATTCGGACTTTGTTGCAAGAAGAAAAAAATGTAGATTACGATTTGGTAAATGCCGTTTTGGGAGAAAACGACCCAGAATATACTGAACGAGCATTGAGAGATTTGTTGGACGCACGGGAAAGAGCGCTTTTCCTACAACAAATCCGCAATAACCAGACTTTGGATCTAATTTACGAAACAGTCAACCGTTCAACTCGTTTGGCGGCTCAAGGTGATTTGGATAAAGTAGAATTGGAACCGAAAGCGGCGGTGAAACCGGAGTTATTTCAAAAGTCGTCTGAACAAGCTTTTTACGATGCAGTCGTGCAGTTAGTGCCGCAAACGCTGCTATCCAAACAAACTCGGAATTACCAGCAGTTAGTAGATAGTTTGACTGAAATTGCTCCGACTGTCAGCAACTTTTTCGACGGGCCAGAAAGCGTTTTGGTGATGGATTCTGACCCAGAAATTAAGCAAAATCGGTTAAATTTACTGGGTTTGCTGCGGAATCATGCGCGGGTGTTGGCTGACTTTGGGGCGATCGTAAAAGGTTAAAAAATTCACGGTAAATCATCATGCTAGGGTGCGCAATGCGCACCTTATGCGACAAAAAAAATCGGGGTAAATCATCATGATAGTAAATTAGACAATATTGCAAAAGTCGTAAACTATCTTGAAATTATCTGCGTTTATCTGCGGTTTCCCTATCTATCAAAGATTTATCCAATAAGCCTATCATAATGGTAGGGTGCGCATTGCGCACCTTACGATAACTTTGTCAAAACAGTCATAATTTAAGCAAAATGGCCAATAGCCAACAACAGATCCCAGGTTAAGATATAAACTTATAAAACCAGGGAAATTCGCTCCACCACACACACAGCTTATGCCGATCGCTCATATCATTGGACTCGGAAAATCAGGAATTGCCGCCGCAAGACTGCTAAAACGCGAAGGATGGGAAGTAACGCTGAGCGATCGCTCATCTTCCCCAAATTTGCTTGAACAGCAACAGGAATTCGCTAACGAAGGAATTCATGTGGAGTTAGGTAAATCTTTTGAACCAGTCGAATCTATAGAATTAATAGTAGTAAGTCCGGGCGTTCCCTGGGACAGTCCAGCATTAGTGCGCGCCAGAGAGTTAGGGATTGAAACAATCGGAGAAATGGCTCTCGCGTGGCGTTACCTCAAATCTCCTTGGGTGGGAATTACTGGCACTAATGGCAAAACTACTACTACTGCTTTAATTGCGGCTATTTTTGAAGAGGCCGGGCTTTACGCTCCCGCTTGCGGCAATATTGGTTATGCTGCGTGCGAATTAGCTTTAGCCGAAAAACCGCCGGATTGGGTAATCGCAGAAATCAGCAGCTATCAGATAGAATCCTCGCCGTTTGTAGCGCCACGGATCGGAGTTTTGACGACTTTGACGCCGGATCACCTCAGCCGCCACAAAACTTTAGAAAATTACTACAACATTAAAGCGCATTTGCTGAAAAAGTCTGAATTGCAAGTAATCAACGGCGACGATCCTTGTTTGCGCCAGCAAGGAGTTGACGTTTGGCCGGATGCGTGTTGGACGAGTGTCAAAGGTGAAAAAGAACTCTTGGGAAAACGCACTTTTGGAGCGTACATCGAAAACGGTTGGGTAATAGCTCAAAGCGAGAAAATTCTAGCTGCTGATTCTTTGCGGATGGTGGGAGAACACAATTTGCAGAATTTGTTAATGGCGGTGGCGGCGGCTAATTTGGCGGGGATAGAGAAAAGTGCGATCGTCCGGGCGATCGCTAAATTCCCCGGAGTTTCGCACCGCCTCGAACACATCTGCACATGGGAAGGCATAGATTTCATCAACGACAGCAAAGCTACCAATTATGACGCCGCCCAAGTCGGGTTGGCTTCAGTGAGCGCACCGGCGATTTTAATTGCCGGCGGCGACGCCAAAGAAGGAGACGATCGCGCATGGATTGATACAATAAAAGCAAAAGCTGCTGCGGTGTTGCTAATTGGAGATGCAGCGAGTCTTTTTGCCGATCGGCTCGCACAAGCAAATTACAACGCTTGGGAAATAGTCGAAACAATGGAACGAGCCATCCCGCGAGCAGCAGAATTAGCCCAACAGAATCATGCTAAAGTAGTCCTGCTTTCCCCAGCCTGTGCTAGCTTCGATCAATACCAAAACTTCGAGCAACGGGGCGATCATTTCCGCCAATTATGCCTCGAATCCCTAGTTTAGATATGTCATTGTTCGCTGTGTACAAATTAAGATTGTTCTACACAGCGAACAATAAAAAAATTAAATCTGCGTTCATCTGCATCTATCGGCTTACATCTGGGGTTAAAAATTAAAACCTCTGATTTCCACCCATCTACTTTAACTAACAGTCTGCCAAACAGTCTTAATCCTATCCTGTTGTTCCCATTCTAGCTCATAAAAAACTATCATTATTTCCTCATGAGTATAATCAATAATGATTGCCGCCAAATGAGCAGCGGTTTCCGCTTCCAGCATGGCTGTTTTTAACTTAGCCATTGCCTCTTTATCCATTAGCACTAAAGTTTGAATATTGACCTCACTTTCATTTTAATTGTGTCTGCAAATGTCTTTTAATTTGGTCTTAAAATCAGCAATCTGAGCAGCGCTTATTGTATCAGAATGCGGCGAAGAGATTTTAAATTCTTCGCTGCAAAGCTGAGAAAGCAATTTTTCATCAATATCCAGAATCCGGTCTTCGGAAGCGACATTTTTTTGTAACAAAGTTGCGATTTCCCTTTCCAGTTGGCGATAGCCTTGCTGAAAGAAATCTTGAGAGTTAGAACGAAACAAACCGCTATTGACTTGCTGAATTTGGCTGGGTGTCAGCGATTGAGCCGAGACAGCAGCCGGAAATCCCAAAGATGCTGCTAGCCACCAGCTAAAAATTATCTGTTTGAGAATGCTGTTCATCACTGTCGGGAGGATTTTGTACCTCAGTTGGTTTCTCGTTTTCTGACTCGCTTGCTAATTCATCTTCTCGTTCAAGTTTTTCTTGCCATTCGACAAGCTGCTGAAAAAGTTTCGGGTTAATTTCAAATACGGGTTTGTTGGTTTCTGACATATTTACTCCTAACATTTATTACATTTAACTGGTTCCCAGGCAGAGCCTGGAAACGAGTAGAAAAACAATTATGTCGATCGCAAGCTAGGCTCCAACCTTCAGCAGTGACATAATTATGCCTGTTAAGGAACCCCCAAGCAAAGCTAAAGTAGCTAAGGTACTAATGCCAAATCCTGCCGCTCTTTTTTCAGCAGCTTGATAGTAACCCCAAGCAAACAAAATGCGTCCAACTATCCAAACTGTGCCGATACCAGCGCCCCAAATTGGGCTGATAAATTGCGAGAACAGCCACAGCGAGGGCAAAAATAGAATCATTTGCTCTAAGGTATTTTGCTGAACTCGCACCACTCGCTCAAAGTCTGGGTTTCCTGTCATCTGCGGGGGAGAAACTTTGTATTTGAATCTAGCTCTGCCGACGTTGATGGTAACAACGAAGTAGACAATTAATGCTGAAACAGTAATTAGACTAGGCCAAAGTGTCGCGTTTGCTTCTGCGAGCATGATTCGGTATTATTGGGGTGGAGTATATATCTTGATTATAAATCAATTATTGCCGATCGCGTTATTCATCGCCATCCCGTCATTCAAAGCAGCGGATTTGATGCAACTGCTGGGTATTAGTGGCGCGGCAATTCCTGGCAATTCCTTTCGGGTTCCGCGACATCCTCGAAAACTTGCTGGCTGGGATTTTGATTCTTTTGCTCGCCCCTGCATACGGATACAAGCCCCCGACTCTTGTCGTCAGTAGCCCAAATTTTAGACTTTTATTCAACCTCCCAGATTCATCTGTGGAGTAAATCTAAAATCTAAAATCTAAAATCTAAAATTTGTAGAGTAAATTTAAAATCTAAAATCTAAAACTGTAAAAATTGAGGAGGCTGACACAGCCTACGATAATTTGAATATGAGCTAGATCATAGAAAGATTTGGGAGAATTTGGCAAACTGAGAGTAAGGTTAAATAGGAGGTCAATTTAATGACCAATACTGCTCTCAATTTTAAGACTGCACCCGGACATGAAGTTCTGGCCGCAGCGGGTAAGAAAATGTTGAGGCCGGGGGGGAAATTTGCTACGGAACAGTTATTTGAATGGGCGGATTTTCAGCCTGGGGAGACTGTTTTGGAGTTGGCTGCTAGTTTTGGATATAGTTCGATCGCCCTTGCTGAACGTTTTGGTGTAAAAGTAGTGGGAGTTGAGAAAAATCCCGAGAGTGTGGCCCGCGCTCGTGCTAATGTTGCAGCAGCCGGTTTGAGCGATCGAGTGGAAATTGTGGAAGAAGATATTTTTCACTTGGATCGGATTTCCCAACAGTTTGATTGGGTGTTGGCTGAAGCTATCCTGACAATGCAGTCGCCGTCAGGGAAAGCTAAAATTGTATCGGGAATTTGCGATCGTTTAAAACCTGGTGGCAAGTTTCTTTCTCACGAACTTTTAGTTAAAAACCGAGAAGCTGAAATTCACAAAGCTTTATCAGAAGTGATTCGCGTCAATTCAACGCCTTTGTCTGAGTCTGGCTGGATTGCTGTTTACCAAAACGCGGGTTTGCAAGTAGAAAAGTGTCAAACTGGGGCGATGGGACTCCTCAATTTGCCGCGAATGCTGCAAGATGAAGGGTTTGTGGGTACTGTGCGGATTTTGTGGAATATATTAAGTCGATCGCAAATTCGCGATCGTATCTTAGCAATGCGTCGAGTTTTCCAGCATTACCAAGAGGATCTAGGCTACATCGTTATCTCTGCCAAAAAACAATCTTAACCGATTCAATTGATTTTCGATTTTCACTTTTCGATGGAAGAAAGTGAAGCCACTGATAAATTCAAGGCTTGTGACCAAATTAATTAATTGTCAAAAACTATGACTACTACTCTTTTACCGCTACAATCTTCAGCAATCCAACTCCGAGACGCAATTGAATATCCCGCCGCCGGAGTGCTGAACAAAATTTTAGTCAAAGACAAGAATTGTCAGTACAGTTTATTTTGTCTGGCAGCAGGAACAGAAATTTCGGAACACTCTTCGGCACGGAATGCCACAGTTAATGTCATAGAAGGAAAGGGTATTTTGACTTTGGAAGGGAAGGATATTGTTTTGGAACCGGGGGTATTTGTCTTTATGCCCGGTCAAGCTCTTCACGCTTTGAAAGCTGAAGAAAACTTGGCGTTTATTTTGACACTTTCTGAAGTCAATTAATTCCAGAAATATAGCTCTGGGGGCGGCTTTAAAACCATAATTCCTTAAATTAAACCTCATAAACCCGCCCCGATTCATCGATTCTGGGGGCGGTTTTATATAGTTAGTGTCAGTCAAATATTGTTTGTGAAAGCAGCCCTACAAGCATTGGGATGTTAACCTTTAGTCTATTTCATCTCCAGAGGCGACATCCTCCAATTTGTTCCAATCCAATACAATAATTTTACCGCCTCGACTGTAGGATACAAACGGCTTGAGTTTCTTAAACAACCGCACGCATTCTTCGTAGGTAATTCCTATACTGCGAGCAATTTGATAGTAGGGAAAACGTTTTTCTAAACATACACTATTATCCGCAATCTTCGTACCTTGCTCGACGGCAAAGTAATGAATAAATCGGGCCAGCCGGACGATCGCCCTTTCCGACACCAAACCGTGCACAGTCTCGTGCAGTTGTTGCAACCGCTGATTAAAAACCGCCAATATTCGCAAGGCAATCTCAGGATTTTCCCGAATTGCTGCTAGCAAAAATTCCCGTTCTGTGGTAAGAACTTGCACCTCAGTTTCTGCCGTCACCGTTGCGGGGGCAATGCCGTTGCCTAGCAAAGCAGGTGCAGCAAAAATATCTCCCTGAAATAAAGTGCGGAGAATTGTTTCTTTGCCTGCCGCCGCTGTTTTTGCAACCCGAAGAGAACCGCTCAAAAGAGTGTATAATTTTTCGGGGATGCGATCGCCCTCATACATCACAACTTCTCCCTGTCGGTAACTGCAAATTACTGTGTGTTCTTGCAATCGCTCTAATTCAGTTTGGTTTAAGCTGGCAAATATTCCAATTTTAGCCACTTGCTCGACAGTTGCTTTCATGCAGTTAACTCTACTAGCTCGCAGTTCAATAAGAGTACAATAACGGTGAATCCAGAATACATCCAGCAAAGCAGAGCCATCTACGAAAATGCAGAACCAGAATATCGGCGGCATTATTTTGACGAGCTAGCTGGCGGATTTGTGCTCGTCCACCAACACCACAATCTTAATGATTCGGAAAGTTTTGTGGCTGAAGTTTTGGCTAAAATAGGAAAGAGAGTTAGACTTTTGAGCGAACAAGCACCGTCTGGAACTAAAACTCCAGACGCTGACGTTGACGGTCAAATTTGCGAATTTAAGGAATTAACAAAAGAGTCGAGTAATCTCAAAAATAGAGTACAAGAAGGGTTTGGAAAAGCCAAAAATCAAAGTGCAAATGCAGTCATTTTTCACGTAAATATAGAAATTTACGACATTCGAGAGATAGACGAAGGCATCAGGCAAGCCATATATTGGGATGTTAAGCATCTCATGCAAACTATCATTTTGGTTTTTAACAACCAATCTGTTCTAAAAATTACTAGAGAGGAATGGGAAAATGGGCAGCGTTTTTCAAGAATTTGAAGAAATCGTAAATAGTGGTATAAAAAATAATATGCCGCGGGATGCAAGATTGATTATTGTTGGAGAGATCCTCTACGCAGTAACTCGGGACGAACTAACCAATAAAGAAGGTTGGCTGCTAGAAAATATGCTCGGAGGCAGAGAAGAATGGGAAAAGGGGCTAGAATATGCTATTTTTGGAGATCCAAAACACGGACACATAGCGCCAACCCTAACTATCTCCGATCAACCTCTGGTTATTGCCGGCAAAACTTTTCATTCTCGCTTGATGACGGGGACGGGAAAATATCGCAGCATTGCAGAAATGCAGCAAAGTGTCAACGCTAGCAGGTGCGAAATTGTGACTGTAGCTGTGCGGCGAGTGCAAACAAATGCTCCCGGTCATGAAGGATTGGCAGAGGCTCTTGATTGGACGAAAATTTGGATGCTGCCAAATACTGCCGGTTGTCAAACTGCGGATGAGGCGATTAGAGTAGCTCGTTTGGGCCGGGAAATGGCCAAACTTTTAGGGCAAGAAGACAATAATTTTGTCAAGTTAGAAGTGATTCCCGATGCTAAATATTTGCTGCCAGATCCGATCGGCACTTTGGAAGCTGCAGAACAATTAGTTAAAGAAGGTTTTGCCGTTTTGCCCTACATCAATGCTGATCCCCTGCTGGCAAAACGCCTCGAAGAAGTCGGTTGTGCGACAGTCATGCCTTTAGGTTCGCCCATAGGTTCAGGGCAAGGGATCAACAATGCGGCCAACATTCAAATAATTATTGACACGGTAAATATTCCTGTGGTAGTCGATGCGGGAATCGGAACACCCAGCGAAGCGGCCAGAGCAATGGAAATGGGAGCAGATGCACTGTTGATTAATTCCGCGATCGCCAATGCCCAAAATTCCCCCGCAATGGCAAAAGCAATGGGAATGGCAGCAGAAGCGGGGCGGATGGCGTACTTAGCAGGCAGAATGCCGATCAAAGATTACGCGATCGCCTCTTCTCCGCAAACAGGCACTGTCACATCCAAATAAATTCCTGAATTTTCCTGGGCGCTTTTTTGGTAGAGTTGTAAACATCAAAAATATTAAGGATTGTGACTGATGCCTTACATCAAAGATGACGATGGACGCCTGAACAACTTTGCTAAAGAGCCGAAGGTGTATGAAGCCGTACCTCCCAACAAAAATCAGCAACGCAACTACATCATCATGGGTATTGCAGCAGCCATGTTAGTCGCCGGTTTGGTGTACGTGGCTGCCTCCGTCTGAAAACTGCCCTGAGACTCAAAGCTGCTTCAAATCGCAATTTTAAATAATCCTTCGAGAAACCATGTTTTCCTTTCCCAAGGAAACATGGTTTTTGTGTTTCAATACAAAGCAGGGAGTTGCGACAATCCTGAAGCGTGCCGAGCGAGCTGGAAAGCTAAATAAGACGAGCATAAATTTGGTGTTTTCCTCTTGGCTGTCGGGTTCAGGGACTTGGGTTGCACTTAATCACACTGGTTCGCCACCCACATAAAATTGCCAATTGAAAATCCACAATCCTTTAGTCATCACCGGTGCGATTGACTGCCTTCGGGGCTTAGTTGTGAGTTATGAGTGATCGAGATTTCAACTCTCAACTCTAAAATCTACAATCTACAATCCAAAAATCTAAAACCTAAAACCTAAAATCTAAAATCTAAAATCGGCTGATCCTGATGTCTATTCCTTCCCAAAAAGTTTCTAGCTCAAACAAGCTGATCTACCAACGCTTGAAACAGGCGATCGACCTCAATTTACGCCGTCAAATTTTTATTGCCGCCTGCGACGACTTGTGCTTGCGAGACTGTCTGGCAGCCCGCTTGCAGACAGAATTAGCGGCAGAGGGCGCAGGCTCAGATCCTCGCTCCCCGATCGACTACCCCCGATTTGTCAGTTTGGAACTCGACTTAAGCGATCCAAATCCTTGGGGTTCGATCGCCGCGTGGCTGACCCAACACCCACCGCCGCAAAACAGGGGCAGCTACAGCCCTTTGCCGGGATTTCAAATTCTTGGGGCAGAACACCTGACCAGGCAGTCAGCAGCCGTGCAGTGGTCGTTCCTGAGCTATTTGAGAGACATCGAAGCAAACCTGCAAATGTGCGAGTCTACTGTGTTGCTGTGGGTGTCGCGGCCCTGGCTGAGTTCGATCGAGCACTCCGCCCCGGAATTTTGGCACTGGCGAACCGGAGTATTTGAGTTTGAAGGCGAACCAACTCCAGCTAAGGGAGACTTCGGGCACTTTGATGACTTCGGGAACTCAGGAGACTTGCGAAACCTGCGGGACAACGGAGACTTTGGCAACCAACTTTTAATATCTTCTTTCTCTGGACAATCCCCAATTCCCGACGAACAATCCCCAATTTCCTATCCCCCGTCCCCAGCGCCTGATTCTAAATCCGTCCAACTGACAGATGACGAACAATCCCCAATTTCCCATCCCCCGTCCCCAGCGCCTGATTCTAAATCCGTCCAACTGGCAGATTTGGTGCTAGCAGCGGCTTCTGAGGAGTTGGAAGCAGAAAATGATGCCGCATCGGAGGACAATTTTCTGCCGCTGCAAACTCTGCAATACATCGAACTGCTGCAAGAACATCAGTGTTCTTGCGAAGCTTTGGCTTTGGCCTATCACAGTTTGGGGAATTACTACCGCGATCGCATCCTGGGCGGAGACATTTCAGAGCAAAACCTGACAATCGCCATTCGCGCGATCGAACAAGTGATTGCATATCTCGACGTTGACACCAACTCGCAGCAAAATCAACCACTAACTGATGAATGCGCGCGGCTGATTGCCCAATTGACACAAAATTTAACTCAGTACGCCCAGGAGTCCAACAGCCTACCGCCAATTTCCGATCTGCTTAACGATCTCGGCACTCTCTATTGGATGCTATCGCGCGATCGCACCAATGCCCTCAACGCCTCAGATCCAGTATCCAGCCTTGAACGCAGCATCGCTCTCTACCTTGAAGGTTTGAACCGAACAGATAGCGAAACCGTACCCCAAACCCGCGTTAGATTAAACAAAAATTTGGGCATCGCTTCGGCCGATTTAGCCCGCTATCGAGACAAAACAGAGAACTTGCAGCACGCAGTTGCAGCTTACCAACAAGCGCTGCTGGATCTAGACCCCGCCGTGGAGCCTCAGCAGTACGCTGCTGCTCAGAATAATTTGGCGACAGCATACTGGAATTTAGCCCAAGATGGTGAGCCGATCGTATATCTCAAAAGCGCGATCGCAGCTTACACCCAAGCCCTCTCCTGCTACAGTCCCGAACGAGAACCCCTCAACTATGCCGGAGTCCAAAACAACCTCGGTACCGCCTGCTGGAACCTCGCCCAGCACGAACCCTCAGAACCCCTGCTAGTCAGGGCGATTTCCGCCTACCGCGAAGCATTGAAATACCGCACCCGAGAATTAGTACCCGCAGCAGCAGCCGCCACCTACAATAATCTCGGTACCGCTTATTGGCATTTGGCGAACCAGTTTCAGCAGAAACGAGCGCGGACGGAATCATTGCAGCAGGCGATTACCGCCTACGAAGCCGCCCTGGATATCGCCGGAGAGCTCGATCGAACCCAGCTCACTTTTGACGCCTTGGCCGCCCGCAACAATCTCGGACTAGCCCACTATCAACTAGCCATAGAACCAGATTTTGCCGCTAATAAAGCTGCACAGACAAGCCATCTAGAAGCAGCACTGCACCACCAGTTGCAAGTGTGCGCCGAATGGGGACAACATCTCAATGACAAAGGGTTAACATATGGGGATAAACTCAACCTGCAAGCCCCGGCAAACTCCCAAGCTGCTGATTCCAGGCAAACAGCATTGAGCTATATTGTCAAAACGATTAGAGCTTTCTATAGTGAATGTGGGCTGCCAGGCCAAAATTTAGCCTTATCCAAAGTTCCTGGAGATTTATTGCCTGAAATTTTGCGTAGGTTATAAATAGGGCTATAACTATTAAAAGCTCAATTTTTTCGAGATTTGTATCCAGTTTTCTATTATTATGGCTGAATATTCTTGCCTAATTCTTCAAGCAAACTTGTGGTCATGGCCCCTGTAAAAATCCTTGTGGTTGATGACGACCCGGCAATCCGAAATTTAATTCACCGTTTTTTGAGCCAGCAAGGTTATCAAGTTGAGTCTGGCGAGGACGGTCAGACTGGTCTGGAATTATTTGAGCAACTCAATCCTGACTTAGTAGTTCTAGATGTAAATTTACCTGATACAACTGGCTACAAACTGTGTCAAGAAATGCAAAGACGCACGGGCGTGTTTGTGTTAATGCTGACTGCCCGAACCGATGAAGCTGACAAAATGAAAGGGTTTGCCGAAGGTGCTGACGACTACATTACTAAACCTTTTAGTCTTGTAGAAATTGGAGCTCGCGTTGCAGCAATTTTGAAGCGCAAACGCATTGTTACTCCCGCCGAACAACAAACTCTTACTTTTGGGGAGCTACTAATAGATCCGGTTCGCCGCGAGGTAATTCTCGGCAGTCAGATAGTTGCTTTGACTGCTTTAGAATTCGATCTGCTGTACTGTTTGGCCAGCAAACCAGGTCGCGTGTGGAGGCGATCGGAATTGCTTCATGAAGTGTGGGACTACGAGTATGTAGGAGCCGATCGTGTGGTGGATGTCCATATAGGTCAAATTCGCCGCAAAATTGAACCAGATGCCACTCAAATTTCGATGATTCAAACCGTTAGGGGGGTGGGTTACAAGTTTGAACCCACAACCTAGTAATATTCGGCATTGGGCATCGGATATGAAGGCAGAAGGCTGTAGGTGCGGGTTCACCAATATCTCGGATTAACATACTCGATATTTGTAAACCCGCCCTCTCCACATAATCATTGAGATCGAGTATCTGATTGTTTGTTCTGCAAATACTCGCCCACTTCTCGTGCACGCTCAAAACCCCTTCGCACGCAATCTCCCAAAGCCACGCCGCCAACGTAGTTGCTGCACAAATACAGCCCAGGCAAAGATTTTAAGCCCTCATCGATTTGTTGCAGGCGATCGAAATGCCCCAAATTGTACTGAGGAATCGCCCGCTTCCACACATTCACCGCCAAAACTTTTGGCTGTGGCACATCTGGTTTCAGCAAAATCCGAGACAAATCTCGGTGCACCTCCCGAACGATTTGTTCTGAGTCGAGATTGCCAATTTCCGAATCAGTAGCCCCGCCGATGTAACTGCTGAGAGTTTGCCACCCTGCAGGCGCGCGATCGGCAAATAAACTCGATGTCCAAATCGTCCCCAGAGTGCGAATTCCCTGCCCCCTCGGAATTAAATTTCCAAAACCCACTAATTTTTCCTTGACATCTGACTGCGGATATGCTAATACGACGCAGGCAACCGTAGGATAAGTAAAAGCTTGTAAAGCACTGCTAACTTGCGGTTGCAGAGGCTGCAACAAATCGGCTGTAACGTAAGCGGGCGTTGTCAAAACCACGGTGCGCGCTTCAACTTCCTGCTGTCCGTCGGGCGTCGAGAATACAGCAATGTAAGTTTCGCGTTCTGTACGCTGGAGGCGAGTCAGGTGCCAATTGAGTTTCACACGATCGCCCAATTGAGCAGCGATCGCCTCTGGCAAAGCCTTCAAGCCCTGTTTAAACGAACCCAACTCCCCCGGCCTAGTCTTAGGAACATTCGGGTCTGCAGGCAATTTTTTCGGTCTTTTCCTAGCAGAAAGCAGCGCCCCCGCCACCAGCCCGCCACCCACATCAGCCATCTTTGCTACCCGGCCAAAAGCCGCCGCCGCGCTAAGTTGTTGCGGATCGCCGGCATAAACCCCAGAAACAAAAGGTTCCACCAACCGCTGCATCACTTCCGTACCGAGATGACGGCGGAAAAATTGAGAAACAGTTTCCTCGTTACCCTGCTGCGAAAGTCGATCGCCCATTGCCGGCCCGACAAAGCCCAAAGCCCCGAACAACGCCCGCAGTTTCCCTGGAAAACTCAGCAACTGAGACTGAATCATCGCCGGTGGAGTCATCGGCACCGGTTGCAGCTTTTTTTGCCAATAAACATAACGAGGCAATTTGCGATCGGCAAAAATCAACTCTTGCTTCAATCCCACATCCACAGCCAACTTCATCAATTCTGGCGTCGGCGAAAAACTGTTCGGGCCCTCCTCCCAGAGAAACCCTTCCGCTGTCACAGTGGTGATGTTCCCGCCCACACGTCCTTGACTCTCAGCGACTAAAATCTTCAGCGAGGATGGACTCGTTGCTTCCTTGTGAAGTGCGTGCGCCAAACTCAAACCGCTAATACCCGCACCCACAATTAAGGTATCTAATAGTTCCATATTACATAGAAAAATATCGCAATCTTTATGTTACATGGCTTTGCACGGCTTGCGTTCTTTGCTTCGCGTACTGCCAAACCGCTTTCTGATTACCGAATTGGGAATTGCGAATCGAGAATTGAGAATCGGGAATTGGGAATTGGGAATCGGTAAGCTGTCTGGCATTTCTAAAGCATTTTTCTCGCAGGTTGTGGATTAACCTCTGCCCGCCTCCCCGTCTCTCGGTCTCTCCATCTCGCTTTTGTATCCGCTGGGTCTGGTTTAAAAAAAGAGCATCTGCTGTAATTAAGCTCTATTCCCCAAAATACTATATTCTTTAAAATTTTTGTATTATAGGGAACAGCGCCGAAAATTGCACCGGGAAACGCAGCAGTACAGTGCCCAAAAAGATTTGAGTGGGTTAAACTAACTTTAGGAAAATTTTACAGCTTAAGCAAGTCAGCACCCCGCTCTGAAGAGATGCGGCTTTATGCCCTAATCAAAAGAGAGAGTTGACTTGCGATCGTCTTAACTGATTACGTTATCAAAATTATGGGTGTAAGCTCAAGCTGCTATGCGATCGCGGGTGAAATATTGGAAACGGTAATTGTTCCGTTGAGAATAGATCGTAAAAGTACCAAGCGACCAAGTAGCCCCGTGTAGGAATAATCAATATTCAAGGCGGTGAAAACTGCCTGATGCGTGCTACCTCGATCACTCTACTCACATCTTGCACAATTCTCAAGAACAGGCTTTCCGCCCTGTTCCACAAAGAGTTAATTTCTTGTGGGGTGGGCATCCTGTCGGCTCATAAAAGCTTATTGAAAATGGTGCAACATATGAGTCTAAAGACACGAGGTTTTCATAATACTAAGCTTTTCTCATGAAAAAATACCCATGCAGGAAGTTATCAACTCGTTTCAGTCTTTTTTCTCTAACTCTGTTGATGCTTTCCTAGAGTGCGATCGACAGCAAAAGTACCTATCGATCAATCCTGTCGCTGCTGCTTGGATGGGATTGGAGCCTACTGAAATAGTCAACCAAACTAATCAGGAATTATTAAAATTATATCCCAATAATGCTGCTGTCAAAAATATAATCTCGCAGATTGATTCTTGCCTGCAACAAGTATTTATAACCGGGAAAAAACGGCTGGCAATTCATGAGGTGACGGCGGCAGACGGCGGGATAAAAATTTACGAAACGGCTTACACGCCAGCGGTGGATGCCTCTAGCAACCAGATGCGGGTTTTCGGCGTTGGTAGAGATATCACCAGGCACTACCGCTGGCAGCAGCAGAAAACTCAACAGTTACGCCGATCGAACCATTTACTGTGGTTGAATGCAGCTAACAGTCCGCTGGCAATGGTAGGCTGGGATGAAGATTTTCGCATCGTTCAGTGGTCGAAACGGGCCGAGGAAATCTTTGGCTGGACATCCGATGAGATGATGGGCAAGCAGTTCGGCGATTTGGCTTTGGTTTGCGAAGAAGATAGAGAGGCTGTAAGCGCGATCGAGATCGAACTAGCCACTGGCAACGGCAATACTTCAATTAACCGCAACTATACTAAAAGCGGGCAGGTAATTTGGTGTCGCTGGTTCAACTCGATTATTCGCAGCGGCGACACTTTTACCGTGCTTTCTTTGGTGGAAGATATCACCGATCGCAAACGGTTGGAAGCAGAAAAAGCCCAAGCTTCTCGCCTCACAGCCATGGTAGCCGATGTGGGTATTGCCCTCACCAGACACCCTCAAGATATCCTGCTTCCCTGCTGCGAGGCAATGGTGCGGAATCTCGATGTCGCTTCGGCTGAAATTTGGACTTTCAACTCTCAACATAATGTTTGGGAATTGCAAGCAGCATCGGGCATCTACAGCCGCACAGGCGATCGGGCTAGGTTTATTGAAAGTAAGGTTAACTCGATCGCCAAACAGCAAAAACCGGAATTTGACTGCGGATTTGAACTGAATAATTTTGGACTCTCAGAGGAAGAATCCGCAAAAGCAACAGAGGCGCAAAGTTCCGAAGTAGCAATTATCAACACCAGCCAAAAGCCGACAAATTGCCCAATCCCCAAGCAAATTCTCACCTTTGCCGGCTACCCTTTGATAGTCGAAGAACGGCTGGTGGGAGTGATGGTTATTATCAGTCGCCAGCCGCTGACAGCACCTTTTCAGGAAACTTTAGCATCGGTTGCCGATGTCATCGCTTTAGGCATCGAACGCAAGCGTGCAGAAGCTGAATTAAAATCCGCTAGAGGGTTTCTCAATTCCGTAGTAGAAAATCTGCCGGTGGGAGTTTTTGCTAAAGATGCTTCTTCGCTGAAATTTGTGCTGTGGAATAAAGCGGGAGAAACGATCGCAGGTGTTACCTCTCAAGAGGCGATCGGCAAAAATGACTACGATATTTACCCCAAAGAACAAGCTGATGTTTTTACTGCTCAAGACAGGGAAATATTGACCAGTGATCACCACCAATCTACTGTAAAAGACATAGCCGAAGAGCCGATCCAAACTCGCCACAAAGGTATGAGAATACTGCACACCCGCAAAGTGCCAATTCTCGACGCCGCAGGCCGTCCTCAGTACGTGTTGGGGATTACTGAAGATATTACCGAACGCAGGCAGGTAGACGAAAGCGTGCGCCTCTACGACCAAATTGTGGAGAATATGCAAATTGGTTTGTACGTCTATCATTTAGAAAATATAGACGATGACAGCACTCTCCGGGCGATCGCCTCAAATCCCGCGGCTACCCTATTTACCGGATTAGAAATGGCTGATGTTTTGGGAATGACAATCGACGAGATTTTTCCCCAACTGCGATCGAAAAAAATTCCCCAAGCATTTGCTTCGGTAATTCGCACCCAGAAAGCCGTAGAACTTGAAGATATTGACTGCGATGAAGGCGGTCGAATAACTCGCGCTTTTTCTATTAAAGCTTTTCCATTACCCAACAACTGCGTCGGTGTTGCTTTTGAAAACATTACTGCTCGCAAGTGCCTAGAACTAGAACTGCAGGCGTCTTTGGAAAAAACAGAACGTTCAGAACAACTCCTGCGTACAGTAATAGACAAAACCAGCGACTGGATTTTTGCAAAAGACAAAAATTTTCGGTGTATTTTGGCCAACAGGAGTTTCGCTCAAGCGATCGGTAAAACAGTCGAAGAAATAATTGGTAAATCCGACTTAGAATTAGGATTTTCCGAAGATCTAGTGTTTGGGAATTCCGCCAAAAATATCCGAGGATTCCGCACAGACGACTTTGCTGTACTGGCAGGCGAAATCATCCACAATCCGTGCGATCAGGCAACTATTGCTGATGGCTCAGTACATATTTTTGATACCCAAAAACTTCCCCTGCGCGACGCTGAAGGTAATGTATTTGCAGTGCTAGCTTTCGCTCACGATATTACCGAACGCCATGAATCGGAAGCAGCTTTGCGTAGAAGTGAATCAAGATTTAGGTCTTTGGTTGCTAATATTCCCGGAGTGGTTTATCGCTGGAAGTGCGATTTTTCAACTAATTTTATTAGCGATGCCGTTTACTTATTAACTGGCTACCATGCAGCAGATTTTATTTGGCTTTTGGACGGGGGATGCCGGACTTTTGCTAGTATTATTTACCTGGAAGATTTGGCAAAAGTAGAAACAACTATTCGGAAAAGTATAGAAAACAAAGAGTCTTATAACTTGGAATACCGCTTGCTAGCAGCAGACGGCACGGTTAAATGGGTGTGGGATAAAGGTTCTCCTGTGTTCGACGCAGAGGGAAACGTTTGCTATTTGGACGGGGTGATTTTTGATATTAGCGATCGGTACTACGCTGAGGAAGCATTGCGCCAAAAAACTTTAGAGTTAGAAGCAGTTTTTCGCGCTTTGCCTGATTTGTATTTTCGACTAGATGCTAACGGTATAATTGTGGATTATTTGTCAGGAACTTCTTCGAGTTTATACGTACCTCCCGAACATTTTATGGGTCAACGAATGACAGACGTATTGCCACACAATGTCGCCTGCCAATTTGCCCAAGCAATCTTTGAAGTTTCCGAAACAAGAAATTCAATCGATATAGAATATTCGCTTTCCATGTCGGAAGAAGAAAAAACTTATGAAGCCCGACTCTTGCCGTTTAATTCAGATCAGATTATTATTCTAGCCCGCAATATTACCAAGCGCAAACAAGCCGAAGCTCAATTAAAACATAAAAATTGCCAGCTAGAGCAAACATTGAAACAATTAGGCAGGACTCAAGCTCAACTAATTCAAGCGGAAAAAATGTCTGGTTTGGGACAGCTAGTGGCGGGAATTGCCCACGAAATCAATAATCCTGTCAGTTTTATTTATGGTAATATCACTTACGCTAGTGAGTATGCCAAAAACTTGCTGGAACTGTGCAGTTTGTATCACGCACACTACCCGGAACCTGTTGCTGTTATCCAAGATTTGGCAGAAGAAATAGAACTGGAATTCATGAAAGAGGATTTCCCGCATCTGCTGACTTCAATTCAAACCGGAGCCGAGCGAATTCGTCAAATAGTTCTGTCTTTGCGTAACTTTTCCCGGCTGGAAGAATCAGATATTAAGCGTGTTAACATTCACGAGGGAATAGACAGCGCTCTGTTAATTTTGCAACACAAAATTAAAGAAAATGGCAGGAATCGTCCTATTCAAATAGTTAAAGAATATGGGGAATTGCCACAGGTACAGTGCTACGTGGGGCAGTTAAATCAAGTATTTATGAATATTTTAAATAATGCTATTGATGCTTTAGCGGATGTCAGAAATAGGAAGTTGGAATTGGCGAGTTATTCAGAAGAAGAACGGCAAGATTTTGCTAGTTTACCTTTAACTTTCGACACATTGCCGTGGATTCGGATTCGCACGGAGGTTCTGGAGAACAATCGGGTTGCGATCGCAATTTCCGATAACGGGTGTGGAATGGCAGAGTCTGTTAAATGTCGGGTATTTGACCCGTTTTTTACTACTAAACCAGTAGGCAAAGGTACAGGTTTGGGACTGTCTATCTCCTATCAGATTGTGGTGGAAAGACACGGAGGGACGCTGCAGTGCATTTCCGCGCCGGGAGAGGGAACTGAATTTGCGATCGAGATTCCAATTCGGCAGAGGTAATGAGTCATTGGTAATTGGTAGTTGCACGATAAAAATGATAATCTAATTAAAGGTTGTAAAAGTCAGGAATATTAGCATGGTATACAAAAGCATACATACTTCTAATGCCGTTGCCAAACCAATTAAAGATGAGGATGATGATGATTCCTACGTTGACTATTTTTATGACGATCAGGGGGCTCCGCCGGGAACTCTCGACTTAGAACCCGATGCGCCACCTCCCGAGATTGTATTAATTGACTATTGCGAAACAGCAGCTACTCGCGCTCACTTGGCAAATCCTCAAGAAGGTGCTGCGTATTTAGATACAGCATCTGTTTCTTGGGTTGATATGTTGGGATTAGGAAACAAAGAAACTTGGCGGCAAATGGCCGAAGTATTTAATTTGCACGTAATGGCTCAGGAAGATGTAGTTAATGTTCCCCAGCGACCGAAAGTTGTAGATTATGAAGAACACATTTTAATCATTGCTTGGATGGTGATGCTGCATCCAGAAGCAGATACTTTTCATAAAGAACAAGTAAGTTTTATTTTGGGCAAGCATTACCTGCTAACTGTTCAGGAAGAACCCGACTATGATTGTTTTGGTCCCGTGCGCGATCGCATTCGTAAAGGACAAGGAATGATTCGCAAACACGGAGCAGATTATCTGGCTTATACTCTGTTAGATTCGATTATAGATGGATTCTTCCCTGTATTAGAAGTTTATGGAGAGCGCATTGAAGAACTAGAGGATGAAGTGGTGGTGAACCCCACCCGTAAAACCCTGGAAAAGATCTATAAAATCCGGCGAGAATTGCTGACTCTGCGCCGCGCCATTTGGCCGCAGCGGGATGCAATTAATGTTTTAATTCGAGATAGCAGTGATTTAATTAGTCCAGAGGTGCGAATTTACCTGCGCGACTGTTACGATCACACAGTGCAGGTGATGGATATGGTGGAAACATATCGAGAGTTGTCGTCGGGTTTGATGGATGTTTACTTGTCTTCTGTTGGTAATAAAATGAATGAAATCATGAAATTGCTGACGGTTATTTCGAGTATCTTTATTCCTCTAACTTTTGTGGCTGGAGTATACGGGATGAATTTCAATACAGAGAAATCGCCCTGGAATATGCCCGAACTGAATTGGTATTTTGGCTATCCACTTTGTTGGGCAATTATGCTAGCTATCGCCTCTGGTTTAGTTTACTTTTTCTGGCGGCGCGGCTGGTTTGATAATTTTTCTACTATCAAAGATGACTCATTAAAGTAACCGAATTGAAGATTTGAGATTTAGGATTGAATATTGAAAAATTCCAAATCCTGTTAGGTAAAAAGGTTTCCTGCCCCTAGTTGAATCCGTGCGATAAATCCTTGGATGATAATTGCCAAATTTTTATCCTCCTGATTCATCCGTGAGTGATTTTAAGGGGAGTTGCAGGGAAAGTTAATTGTTGGGCGGGCTTTCGGGCCCACCGTACAAGAGTTTGAATAAACACAAATGTCCAAATTAAGTGGGCGACAAGTTAAAATATTCAATCTCAAATCCCAAATTGATTGACGAACGATCGCGTACAATAAATCTGGGGAAAAAGTAGGCGCAGGCGGTTGCGGATGAGCGAAAGCTTGTCTGAGGAAAGTCCGGGCTCCCGAAAAACCAAACTTGCTGGGTAACGCCCAGTGCGAGCGATCGTGAGGATAGTGCCACAGAAAGATACCGCCCCCCGATTTGAGATTTGAGATTTGAGATTTGAGATTGAATCAAAAATCAAGCATCGAAAATCGCAAAGTGTTAGGGGGTAAGGGTGCAAAGGTGCGGTAAGAGCGCACCAGCAGCATCGAGAGGTGCTGGCTCGGTAAACCCCAGTTGGGAGCAAGGTCGGAGGAACTATGGTTGGTTTTTTACCAGTTCCGTTTTTTGGTACCGCTTGAGGCGTCTGGTAACAGGCGCCCCAGATAGATAACTGCCCTCGAAAACTGCTTGCAGTTGAGAGAACAGAACCCGGCTTATGTCCGACTCTTTCCCCACCCAAATTTGGGTAATGTGCTTAGGGCATATTTGTCAAGGTGTAGTTAAGGTGTTTGCGTCATCGTAACCGTTGAGCTTTATTCTTGATATGTTATTTATTGCTAATTATCTATCAAATAAAGAAGATTTATCGATCGCCCGAAGCAGAGATTTCCCGCGTTTGAGCCACTTCTTCACACCTTGACAGAGCGGACTATAAGCACCGGCAGGACTATTTAGTTTTTTAATAAAAAGCTTTTTAGTGATATGAATCTGATCCCCTTTTTTAAAAATCATGCAACTTTAGACAATCTCCAAGCCCGGATAGTCATCCGTAATTTGCAATTAATTATAAAATATAAAATCTAAAATCTAAAATCTAAAATGGTATGATTTATCCGGGTCGCCAAAAGCAACTTGAAACATTAATTCAAAAATTGGGGCTGACGAAGGATGCTTCGATAAAATGGCATCTCCTCGATTTAGCTTTGACTCATGCGAGCGCGTCAGCTAAGGCAAATTACGAGCAACTAGAGTTTGTCGGGGATGCAGTTGTGCGGCTGGCGGCGTCGGAATTGTTGTTTGAGATTTATCCCGACTGTACAGTGGGGGAATTTGCTGCTATTCGATCGATCTTGGTGAGCGATCGCATTCTTGCTAAAATCGCTGAAAGTTACGGGTTCGATCGCTATTTAATTGTTTCCAGCAGTGCCGCCTCGGACAAAACAGGCGCTGAACCCCGACTGGCAGATGCTTTGGAAGCGGTACTGGCTGCGCTTTATTTGAGTACCCACAGCTTAGAATTAATTCGCCCTTGGCTAGATTCTCACTTTCAACGCTTAGCAACCGAAATCCGCAGTGATCCTGCTCGCCAAAACTACAAAGCTGCTCTCCAAGAGTTGACTCAAGGCAAATACAAAACTTTGCCCAAATATAGCGTGCAAGAAACCGGGACAGTGCAGGGCGGAGAGGATCGTTTTACCGCAGAAGTTCTCATTCAGGGAAAGTTGGTAGCAGAGGGAAAAGGTCGATCGATCAAAGCGGCCGAACAAGCAGCGGCTCAGGTAGCTTTCAATAAATTAGTTGGTAGTGAGTAGTCAGTTGACTGTTGACTGTTGGCTGTTGACTGGTGTTATCAGTTATAGGTTATTTATTAGCTGCTACCAATAACCAATAACCAATAACCAATAACCAATAACCAATAACTACTGCCAACAGTCAACAGTGATTTTTTTGAGTTAAAACATAGATAATAATAACAAAATATGCTATAATTTGTGTGCGATTTTTGAAATTATAATCAATGAAAATCGGAATAGCTGTATTGGGTGCAGGTCGCTGGGGAGTTAACTTAATTCGCAACTTTCTGGAACATCCCAACAGCGAAGTTTTAGCGGTGGTAGACCCGAATCAAGATTCATTGGCGGCGGTTCAAAAACAGTTTAATCTTGATGCCTCGGTGATTCTAGCTACCGATTGGTCTCAAGTGCAAGCCTTGCCGGGACTGCAAGCTGTGGCGATCGCCACTCCAGCTTCCACACACTACACCCTCGCAGCAGCAGCGCTGAAACAAGGCTACCACGTCTTAGCAGAAAAACCCCTCGCCCTCAACCTCACTGAAGCAATAGAACTCTGTCAATTAGCCGAAAAACAGCAGCGGCAACTCTTCGTTGACCACACTTATCTGTTTCATCCAGCAGTAGATCGAGGCCAAAGAATTATTCAACAGCATCAACTCGGAAAATTGCGCTACGGTTACGCCCAACGCACCCATTTTGAACCGGTTCGCCATGACGTTGATGCCCTTTGGGACTTGGCCATTCACGATATCGCTATTTTCAATACTTGGTTGGAACAAACGCCAATTGAAGTAAGGGCGATGGGTACTGTATTTCCGAAGGAAGAAGGAAGTTCGGCAACGGATTCTGTAACGGATGTAACGGATGTAACGGATGTAATGGATGTCAGGAACAAGGAACAAGGAACAAGGAACAAGGAACAAGGAATAAATCAAGAAGCAGCAGAAATTGAAAATCAATTTTCTCCTTCACTGCTGACTAATAATCCTGCGGAAAAACTAGCAGATTTAGTTTGGGTAACGCTCACCTATCCCGACGGATTTCAAGCATTTATTCATCTGTGCTGGCTAAATCCTGACAAACAACGCCGCTTAACAGTTGTTGGCAGTTTGGGAACCTTGATTTTTGACGAAATGTCGCCAGAAACTCCCCTGATTTTGCAGCGCGGCCATTCAGATTGGGGAGGCGAAGAGAATAACTCTTTTGAAAGTGCGTTAGCGAAGCCCGCCCCTACGGGGGCTACGCCAACGAAGAGGATCGCGCCGCAGCCAACAAGCATCAGACATCGCGAAGTGTTGAGTTTAGAACAAGTAGAACCGCTGAGGCGAGTGTGCGATCGCTTCCTCAACTGCGTGCAAACAAATACCCCCTGTCTTACCTCTTCGGGCGCGGCTTCCGTCGAATTAATCCGCATTCTCAGCACTTTGAGCAAATCCCTAGAACTCGGCGGACAGCCCCTAATACCCTTTTAGATTTTAGATTTTAGATTTTAGATTTTAGATTGGGAAAATCACTCCTCAACTTTTGAAATTTCCCTTTTCCGTTACTAAGTCGGGGCTGTGAAAATAAAAACTTGACTGCTGATTGACAGGCAAAGAAATCATCACCGTAGTACCTTGATTCACGCCCGCGCTGTGCAGGGTAATGCTTCCGATCATAGATTCCATGATCCTTCGCGAGATAGCCAAGCCCAAACCGTTACCGCCAAACCTGCGAGTTGTAGAACCATCAGCCATCACAAAAGGTTGAAACAATTTCTGCTGGTGCTCGGGATCGATACCAATTCCCGTATCTTTAATTGTCACCACCACCCAATCGCTTTGACCGCTAGGACCCGTCATACTTTCACCACTGCCGTTAAAACTACCAGAATTAGTCCTGGATTCTAGCCGCACAGATATCTTAATGCTGCCGGACTCTGTAAACTTAACGGCATTGCTCAAAACATTTAAAAACACCTGTTTTAGCTTCTCTGGATCGGCATGAACAATAATCGGATCATGAGGCTCTGGCAAACTTAACTTCAAGCCTTTTTCCTCAATTTGAGCCGATTGCAAATCAATCGCGTCTTCAAGTACCTGGGTAATGTCAACTACTTCTAACATCATGGAGAAGGTGCCGGATTCTATTTTAGCAATGTCCAAAATATCATTAATAATATTGAGCAATTGCATGGACGAGTCGTGAGCCCGCTGTAAAAATTCCATTTCTTCATCTCGGTCATCGCAGTAGCCGTCCCGCACAATTTGAATAAAACCAATAATCCCGTTGAGCGGCGTTCTCAATTCGTGAGAAATATTCCCCAAAAATTCATTTTTTAATTGATTGGCAACTTGCGCTTCTTTGGTTGCGACTTCCAATTCTCTGGCCCAGGATCTGAGGCGCTGCACCATGCTGTTGAGTGCTTCTGATAGTTGATTAAATTCCCTAATTTGGAAATCTTGGGGCACTGTCTGCGACGCTTCCGTATCTACTTTCATCGCGTAGTCTCTCAGTTTTTCCACAGGACGCGCCAAGTCGCGAGACAGATATAAAGTCGCGATGATACTAGCAGCAACCAAGCCTACAATTAAATTAAATAAAACTTGCTGAATCTCTTCCAAACCTGACAGAGCGTAATCTAAACGAGAGACAGCTAAAATAATCCACTTGCTGTTCTCCTGTGTAGTTGAAGGACTCGGGATAGCGGCGTATCCTGCTAGTAACTCTACACCATTTCTTTCAAAGGAAAATAGATGGAGAAAAGCTGTTCCGCCTGCGATCGCCCTTTTGGCAATACTTTTTAGTCGAGCGGCGTCTGCCTCTTGGTCAATATTGCGGCCCACGCGGTTGACATTAGGGTGGGCCAAAATTGTCCCATCTTGGTCGATCGCCACCGTATAGCCAGCTAAAGAACCCTTGGGAGCGCTGGTTTGCACAGGCAAGGCCGACTTCAAACTCAAAGCATAACTCAACTGCAGGGTATTGCCCCGACGAATGTAAACAGGAGCGCTCAACACCAAACTCGCTTGGCTATGGGAGCCTTCTTTACCCGCATTGGGAAAACCCTCAGCCCCCAAAGCCACCTTCTGATCGTTTGCTGTCCCCTGTCGCTGCGGAGGTAAGGACAGACGGATGTAAACGCTCTTGTCGTCCAGCAGCGTTTGCTGCTGCTGTACGGGTGGCCAAAATTTTGCCGGCAACGACTGAATCGGCTGCTGCCCGCAAGTGCTTGCTATCACTTGATTTGTCTTTACATTAGTCAATTGCAAGCAATCAACCTGCGCTGGCAACCGCTGCCCTAATTGCGCGATAAACTTTTGATAATCCTTCGGATCTACCGACTGCAACATCGAGCTTTCCGAAGCGCCGATCAGATTCGACTTCAGCGATTTCGCCCACTGGTCAATAGTTTCTGCTTTTCTGACTGCACTTTCTGTCAAGTTTTGACGAGCAGTTTCCAGAAGCGTCGAGCGTGCCTTGCGATAGGTAACATACTCCCCCACCAGTAGAACAGGTACGCTGAGCAACAAAATCCGCGACAGTAAAATACGGCGAAAGGAGGATTGACCTAACTTAACCATAGGAAATATCTAAATTAAGGTGCAACACCCAACAGCGACCATTAAAGTGAAATAAACCAGACCGAAAGCGTGAATCTGTCTAGGGGGCTCTGCTGACGGGACAACACAGCTTCAGAACAACATTTAAACACAATTATAGAAGCCACTGTAGTAATCTCGATTCTAAGTGTGTCAGCCCAAAGATGCTCAGCAATTTGTTTCGCAAATGCCTGTGATTTCGGTCACACTTCCCTTCTCAATTCTCGGAACGACTGGCACCCGATCGCCCAGGGGCCCATTTTTCAGGCTGCAAAAAGCGTCGGGTAGACATACCGCCGTTGCTTGAAGCTAGAATCGCATAGATGCACTCGCCCCCAATTAACAGGCAAAAAGTTCGGTTTCCGGCTAGTGTACAGAGAGAATTCTGCTCGATCGGACTTTTTCTTTCCGAATGCCTTCGAGAGATGGGCGATGTGAGATTTGGCACCCTGTCAAAGATTTCTTTTGCCATCCGATTGATTCAGTGACAATAATTCACCTGTCAAACAAAAAGAATGAGACGATCGAGCTGCCGATCAACTCTGACAACCCTAATGTGGGGAACCTTGGCCCAAACAGTGCACCCACGCTCCGTAAATTCGCGGTCTCGGCAATAATCTCCATAGCTTAATCGATGAAAAAAAACTTTAGCAATTATACGTATTATTACACAAACAACCGTCCGAGATATCATCACGCATATTTGATATCTCCCCTTTTAGAAATGCTGGCGACACTTCAGCAGACCAGCAAGACAAAACTCCGAGTTTTGGATCTCGGCTGCGGCAATGGCAGCCTCAGTCACGTTATCGCAGAGCACGGCTGCGAAGTTGTCGGCGTTGACAGTTCTGCGCCCGGAATTGCCATCTCCCGTCAAAGTTTCCCCGATTGTCAGTTTATCGAAGCAGATATTTACGACCTTCCAGATACCGATATTTTGAACTCATTTGATGTTGTCTTAGCTATTGAAGTAATCGAACACTTGTTTTATCCTAAAGAACTAGCAAAAACTGCAAAGAGATGCCTCAATCCGGGAGGAAGATTAATTATTTCCACACCATATCACGGCTATTTAAAAAATCTGGCTTTAGCGGTTTCTGGCAAACTAGATAAACATTTTACCGTTCTTTGGGATAACGGTCACATTAAATTTTTTTCAGTAGAGACGCTGACTAAGTTATTAACATCTGAAGGATACACAGACATAAGATTTAAATTTGCTGGTCGGTGTCCCTATCTTTGGAAATCAATGTTATGCTCTAGTAAGTTTTCAGGCTAACCTGAAAACTTATGAATTGTGATTTGTCAATAAATTAAGTTTTTTGACTAGACCACCAGGCCTCACAAAAAGTAAAAAATAAGTTTCACTAAAAAAGTAAAATGACTGTTGGCGTTTGGATATTAGGCGATCAACTGTGGGAGAACCAAGCTGCTCTCAACCGCATAGATGATAAATCCTCCCTACCTATAATTTTAATTGAATGTTGGCAGCACGTTCAACAGCGGCGCTACCACCAACAAAAATTAGTATTAATTTGGTCGGCAATGCGGCACTTCACTAAAGAATTGCGCGGCGGTGGATGGCAAGTTACTTACACAAAATCGGAGGACTTTGAAGCACCTCTCAAAGCTTGGATACAAGTTCACAATATCACCGAAGTGCGGGTGATGGCTCCGAACGATCGACCTTTTTTACAAATCGTTCACAACTTGCGACTCCCCTGCAAAACAACCCTGATTCCCAACAATCAATTCCTCTGGACAGAAACAGAATTCAAAGATTGGGCTTCAAGCCGCAAACGTTTGTTAATGGAAGACTTCTATCGAGCCAGCCGCCAACGTTTTCAAGTTTTAATGGATAGCAGCAATAAACCTATAGGAGAGAAGTGGAATTTTGACAAAGAAAATCGTCAGCCACCAAAAGGAAAACTGGATACACCGAAACCTCTCTGGTTTGAACCGGACGCCATAACTCAAGAAGTTATCGCACAAGTTAAATCTCTATCTTTCCCAACTTACGGCAAGATTGAACCTTTTCGTTGGGCGGTTACACGAGAGCAAGCAATGCAAGTATTAGATAATTTCATCGCACAGTGTCTCCCCGCTTTTGGCCCTTATCAAGACGCGATGGTAACGGGGGAGGAAACAATGTGGCATTCTTTACTTTCTCCATATCTTAATATTGGCTTGCTGCATCCTTTAGAAGTTATTCAAGCGGCGGAAACAGCCTACCTAGAAAAAAACTTAAATTTAAACGGCGTCGAAGGTTTTATACGCCAAATTCTGGGCTGGCGAGAATACATTCGCGGTATGTATTTTTACGTGGATGCTGATTATTTTGAGAAGAATTGGTTCAACCACACTCAGCCGCTGCCGGAGTTTTTTTGGGACGCTAGTAAAACAGATATGAACTGTTTGCGCCAAGTTTTAACTCAAGTCGAAGGCAGCGGTTACGCGCACCATATCCAGCGGTTGATGATTTTGAGCAATTTTGGTCTAATTGCAGGAATCTCGCCCCAGGAGCTAGAAAAATGGTTCCACAGTGCGTTTGTGGATGCCTATGACTGGGTAATGCAGACTAATGTGCTGGGCATGGGTTTGTTTGCTGACGGCGGTGTGTTGGCCTCGAAGCCCTATGCTGCTTCTGCCAATTACATCAATAAAATGAGCGATTATTGTCGGGGGTGCAAATTCGATCGCACAGTGCGATCGGGCGAAAATGCCTGTCCCTTCAACTTCTTCTACTGGGATTTCCTAGCGCGCCACCGGGACAAACTTCAGTCGATCGGTCGCATGAGCTTTATCTTAGCCAATCTCGACAAAATACCGCCTGCAGAATTGGCAACCATCCGGCAAAAAGCGGCAGAGTGGCACTTAGTCAGTTGACTGTTGACTGTTGTCAGTTGTCAGTTGTTAATCCTTTGCAGTGGCTAATAACAAATAACCAATAACATTAATCAACAGTCACCAATCACCAATCACCCATTACCCATGCCCCATGCCCCATGCCCCATGCCCCATGCCCCATGCCCTTTGCAATTCTTATTTTTTCCCTGACTTTTCCCTAAACATTCCACAGCGTTTCCACAGGCAAGTCTGAGGTTTTCCACAGATCCGACAAAGTTTTCCACAGAAATTAACGGCACGGTAGCATCTTGCTGCGGAATTGGGGATTTCCTTAACTTGCTGCCTAATTCCTCATAAACCCCCCAACACATAAAGATATGTAACAAAAAATGCCCTGAAAAGCTTATTATTTGGTAAACCTTTTTTTTATGTAAAGGACTTTGTAATATTTCGCAACATTGACAAACCCACCCCCTCATAGCGCACAATGATGCGACCGACCTAAAAAAAAGCGCTCTGATTTCGGCTGTGCCTGCACCTGTATCCGGCCGAAAGGGGGGTTCTGTTTTCAATTTATTAGCGAGACTAAAAAAAATGATGAACCCAACAGTCAGTATTTTTGCTGAAATTCCCGAAACGCTGCACGATTCTCTCAAAACTTACCTGGAAACCCATCCCGAATGGGATCTAGACCGAGTATTTTGCGCGGCCCTATCGCTGTTTTTGTTGCAGAATGCCGATAGCGGTACGCCTGAAGCTTCGCGCAGTTATCGCCAAGCTGCGAGAGTTTATCTCGAAACTCTGTTTCAATCTCCTCAAGACTTGCACAGCAACAATGTAACTCCGTCGTCTTGAAGAATCAGGGGAGAGGGGGAGACGCGGTTTCTGGGAAGGATTTTAGTTGATCGATCGGGTAAGGCCCGCACTGCATAGGTGCCAACTTAAGCTTAAAATTCATGAGAACTTTCGCTTTTAGCTTAGTCCCGATTCCCATTGCATCTCCCTTAAAAAGGGGGACTTTGATAGCTTCAAGTCCCCCCGGACTATCAGGGGGGCACCGGGGGGATAAGCTGCCCTAATTCTCAAACAGTAGACGGGTACTACATAAGACGCGCTTGTTCACACCAATGGTGCTTATGGCGCACCCTACAGACTACAGACTAATGACTGAAGACTACATCATGCCCATGCCGCCCATGCCGCCCATGCCGCCCATGCCGCCCATGCCGCCCATGCCGCCCATGCCGCCCATGCCGCCCATGTCGCCCATGTCGCCGCCGGCTTTTTTCTTCTCGGGTTTTTCGACAATCACAGCTTCAGTGGTCAACACCATACCAGCGATGGAACCGGCATTTTGCAAAGCCGATCGCACCACCTTAGCGGGGTCAATAATCCCAGCGGCAATCATATCTTCGTACACGTCGGTAAGAGCGTTGTAGCCAACGTTGAACTCGCTCGCCCGCACTCGCTCGATGACGATGGAACCTTCAACGCCGGCATTATCAGCAATTTGACGCAAAGGAGCTTCCAAAGCTTTAGCAACCAAGTCAGCGCCTACTTGTTCTTCGCTGTCTAAAGTATTTCTGATCGCATCTATTTTTGTAATCAGGTGAAGTAGCGTCGTGCCGCCTCCGGCAACGATACCTTCTTCCACAGCAGCTTTAGTAGCGTTCAGAGCGTCTTCAATACGCAGTTTACGGTCTTTGAGCTCGGTTTCGGTAGCTGCGCCGACTTTAATTACAGCGATACCGCCGGCGAGTTTGGCGATGCGTTCGGTTAGCTTTTCCTTGTCGTAGTCGGAATCCGTCGCTTCTAGCTGCTTGCGGATTTGGTCGATCCGTTTTAGCACGTCAGCTTTGTGTTCCTCGCCAGAAACAATGATCGTGTTTTCTTTGTCGATCGTAATTTTGCGGGCGGTACCGAGCATTTCTAGGGTTGCGGTATCGATGCTGAGTCCGACTTCTTCGGAGATCAGTTGACCGCCAGTGAGCACGGCGATATCTTGAAGCATAGCTTTGCGCCGCTCCCCAAAACCAGGAGATTTCGTTGCTGCGATGTTCAATACGCCGCGGGCTTTGTTGACTACCAGAGTTGCCAAAGCTTCGCCTTCAATATCTTCGGCGATAATTAGCAGCGGTTGTCCTGTGCGGGCGATTTTTTCGAGAACTGGAATTAGTTCTTGAATCGAGCTAATTTTTTTGTCGGTAATCAGGATGCGAGCGTTTTCGTACTCAACTTCCATGCGATCGGTGTTAGTGACGAAATACGGAGAAAGATATCCGCGATCGTACTGCATCCCTTCGACAACTTCCAATTCCGTTGTCAGAGATTTCGACTCTTCAACAGTAATTACGCCGTCTTTCGTGACTTTTTCCATTGCTTGGGCAATCATGGCGCCGACTTCTTCGTCGTTACCGGCGGAGACAGTGGCGACCTGAGCAATGGCACTGCCTTCGACGGGTTTGGCCAATTTCTCGATTTCCAGCACCAAGTGGGCGATCGTTTTTTCAATACCCCGGCGCAGCGCGACTGGGTTTGCGCCTGCTGCGACATTCTTCAAACCTTCGCGAATGAGGGATTGAGCTATAACCGTTGCGGTTGTTGTGCCGTCGCCTGCGATATCTTTAGTTTTGGAGGCGACTTCTTGAATTAAGCGAGCGCCAGCATTTTCCAGGGGGTCTTCGAGTTCGATCTCCCTAGCAACGGTGATACCGTCGTTAACAATTTGGGGACTGCCGTATTTCTTTTCCAATAGGACGTTCCGGCCTTTCGGGCCCAAGGTGATGCGGACAGCATCGGCGAGTTGATTGACGCCGCGTTCTAGTGCCCGGCGAGATTTGTCGCTAAATGCAACTATTTTGGTCATGTTTGTCTCCCATCGCTTACATTAGCAAATTTAGCACTCTCTGAGTCTGAGTGCTAAGTCGATCGATTTTTGATTGTAGCGCGCCTCGACGGTATGGGGGATTGGGGGGACGGATTGGAGATTTGGGCGATCGTTCCCGGTGGCTAAGGACAAGGCATTGCCGTGTCCCCACATATCTCGTGTCGCCACAGATATAATGTGGTTTGTTACATATCGATATAATCAGGTTTTGGTTGAGGTCAAAACCTAATTTTGATGGCGCGTTATCCCAAAGCAGAATTTTTATTAAAAATTTCTTAACTTGTGTTTTCGGTCATCTACCTTTCGATAGAGCTTCTATTATTTTTCAAACTTCTACCTTCTATAGCAACACAACAGCCAAGACTATTAGGACGTTGTTAATTGCTGAAAACCTTGGGGAAGACTCCTTCTTCCTTCAGCATCCATCCGTTACATCCCGTACATTGCTCATTGCCGAACCTTCTTCCTTTCCTCAATCAATCTCAAATTACGCACTAACAAATGGCTCGTTATTCTCGACTGCAAAAACTCGGCTCTTATATGCGCCCGCACTGGAAGCCCACCTTCTGGGGCGTTTTTTCGCTATTAGTTGTCAATGCTGTGGGCGTTTACATTCCCCTGCTGATTCGGAATGCAGTTGACACTCTCCAATCTGCGCTTAAATTTGACGAAGTTTTCAACTTCGTGGCACTAATTCTGATTCTCGCCTCAATTATGTGGGTAATTCGGATGGCGTCGCGGATTTTGCTGTTTGGCGTCGGGCGTCAAGTCGAATTTGACCTCAAACAGCAAATATTTAATCATTTATTAACATTAGAACCGTCTTATTTTGCCGCCAATACGGTAGGGGATTTAATTAACCGCGCTACTTCAGATTTGGACAATATTCGGCGCTTGGTGGGGTTTGCGGTGCTGAGTTTGGCGAATACAGCTTTTGCCTATGCTTTGACTTTGCCGGTGATGCTGGGGATTAATGTACGGCTGACGCTGTTGGCGATCGCCGTTTATCCTTTAATGTTAGTTTTGGTGCAGTTATTTAGCGACAAACTTCGCATCCAACAGTTAGCCGTGCAAGAGGAATTGTCGGCGATGAGCGATTTGATTCAGGAGGATATGAGCGGGATTTCCGTAATTAAAATTTACGCTCAAGAAGAAAACGAACGCCGAGCTTTTCGGAATTCAAACGCACAGTTGCTATCAGCAAATTTGGAATTAGCAAAAACTAGAAACTTTATTTTTCCGCTGCTGGGCGGTTTGGCAAGCATCAGTTTGTTGGTGCTGCTTTCTGCTGGTGGCGGGGCAATTGCTAATGGTCAAATTAGCATTGGCGATTTTGTGGCGTTGCTGATTTATGTCGAGCGTTTGGTGTTTCCGACGGCGCTGTTAGGTTTCACAATTACTGCTTACCAGCGGGGAGAAGTGAGTGTCGATCGCATCGAATCAATTCTGACTGTGGAACCGCAAATTAAGGATGCTGCCGATGCAGTTGAACTGGCAACTCCAGTCAGAGGAGAAATTTTGGCTCGCCATCTAAATTATACTTATCCGGGCGCTAAGATACCTGCGCTTAAAGATGTTGATTTTACCATAAAACCGGGAGAAACTGTCGCAATTGTTGGGGCGATCGGCTCTGGAAAATCAACTTTAGCTAATGCGCTGCCACGCTTGCTCGATATCGACCCGGGTCAGTTATTTGTAGACGGACAGGATATTACCAAGGTAAAATTGACCGAATTGCGCGGGGCGATCGCCTACGTTCCGCAAGAAAGTTTTCTGTTCGGCACTACCATCAAGAATAACATCCGCTACGGAAACCCTTTAGCGGAACAGCCGGAGATTGAAGCCGCCGCAAAACAAGCGCAAATTCACGCCGAAATCCTCAACTTTCCGCAGCAGTACAAAACAGTTGTCGGCGAGCGCGGCATTACTTTATCCGGCGGACAGCGGCAGCGGACGGCACTTGCTCGCGCTTTGTTAGTTGACGCCCCGGTGTTAATTTTGGATGACGCTCTTTCCAGCGTTGACAATCAAACTGCTACCGACATTTTGCGAAACTTGGCAACGGGAACCGATCGCAAAACGGTAATTTTTATCTCGCATCAAATGTCGGCAGCGGCTAGTGCCGATCGCATTTTTGTGATGGAGAGAGGAGAAATAGTTCAGAGCGGCACTCACCTTGAATTGGTAGGGGAAACAGGGCTTTATCAGTATTTGTGGAACCAGCAAAAATTAGAGGAATTGCTGCACTGACCAGTGACCGATACTTTGAGTTATCTAGAGTTAGACCCTAGATAAATAGGTAGGTGCAAATAAACTGGTGACGAGAATAGCGGGGTTTGTCAGAATAAACTGGCTGCTAGTATAGCTCCCGGTTAAACCAGCCCGATCCATCTAATGTTTATTTGTAACCACCTACTTCACTAGGAAAGTTAGGGTTGAAATTTATCCCACTACCTGCACCGCTCATCATAGCCTTTGGCTGATAAAAAAGCCACCAGATTCATTGCCCCCGATTTTAATTAGCTACATTACTCAAGGGAATTTCTTCTTGTTCTTGGAATAATTTAATCGATTGCAGACTATCTGAAGCAGCATCCCAAAGAATGAATTGGAAGCAGTTAGGAATATCGCGAATTGTCAGGGCTTTTGAATTACCCAGCAGGTGAATATTAGCATTGTGACAAGCCCGAAGATTATAGTTAGGTATTCGCTCAGAGAGATGATGAATATTGTGGTAGGCAATATCAGCAGAAAACCAATTGAGAATAGTCGGTAATTTTAGGTAACTACTGCCTTCAATTGCGCCGAGAAGATAGTCCCAACCCTCGGCTTTATGAGCGTAGGAACCGTCAAAATTATGCTGAACAAAGAAAATACAGATAAATATCGCTGCTGAACAGGTCATGACTATTGAGTAAACACTCCAGAAAAAGCCTACTCCCAGTAAGTTGCTCAGATAAATCCAGCTAGCAACAACACAAATATTGTTGAACAGTAAATCCCAAAATTCAGCCGTCGTATACCAATGTTTGGATTTATAAGAAGCAATGATTGCAGATAAACCCATGCCAAAATCTTGCTGGAGACAAGCAAAAATATGTCCGATAAAACCCGTTATTCCCAAGATTAGCGCGAGTCGTGGCTTAATAATTAGATAGAAAAAACCACCGGGAAACAGCATCAATGGGTGTCTGAGTAACTGATACATCTTTTGACTAAAGGGGCTAAGCGCCGCAAATTTTTCGGTGGATATCAACGCCGAAGGGCCTCGGTACATATCCCAATTACCATTATGTTTGTGGTGATAAGCGTGTCCCCTCGACCAGGGATACTGAGGAATCGCATTGATGATACCTAGCAGAAAACCCATAATGCGATTGACTTTTTTGGAACTAAAAAGAGAATAGTGTCCGCAATCGTGCATCAAAGAGAAACAACGTCCTGAAAAAAGTGTCATCAACACCATTATCGGCGGCAGCAAGAATACAGAAATGGCAGCAGCTTTAAAGGCTAAAAACCATAATAATGTATAAGGAACCACTGTATTGAGTATTTGGCAACTAGCTTTCAAGTTGTTGCTCTTCATATAAGGAGCTAGCACAAAATCCGACTTTTTGATCGCGTTTTTCATTCAGTATATCTAGGGTGTGTGGATAAGTGCTTAGCTTACCATCACAGTTGCGGGACAGCGGCGGATTTACCCCGGACTTTCCCCGTTTCTTCCAAAGGTTTTTTTTGTGGGAACCGATTTTTGCACATTTATGAGGTTATCACAACTCTGGTTTGTTTACAGAAAAAACTGTGAAGCCTGTTAGCAGGCGAAAAAATTGCTGCACCAGAAGGCATTAATATGATTGGTTGGTTGCACGATCAACCTTTGGTGATGTATGCCGCTATTTTTGCTTGCATCGTCTGTGCCACACTTTACCGTACCGGGTTCTACCTCAACTCGATCGCACGCTCAAAAGTTGGGCTACTCGCGAAAACTTTTTATCCGTTCGTAGGGTGATAGGGGCGATCGACAAACCGCCAATCTCGGAAACCAAAGCTGACACAACATCCAGAAGCGCAGAGGATTTTGGCTGAACTCCTTGAGACGAGAATTTGAGGAGTGATCGCAATTGCCTGCGTTTTTTGTGCTCGGAGATAGCTCGGATTTGCTACAATCTAATCGCACACGCGATTAGAAATGGGTTATGACCGAACTATTAGATGAGACGCTTTCTATTGAAATGGCCGCTCGCATCAAAAGCAACCGTAAAAACTGCTTTGACAACGCTTGTAAAGCAGCGTTAGCCACCGAGGGCGCGATTTATGTTCAAGGCTTTTTAGCCGTGCCGGGAGTGCCATATAAACCCATCGAATATAGCTGGATTGAACTCGAAGAGCGAATTGTTGACCCAACCTTTCCCCATCTCGGTTTCATCGCTCAAGACATTCATTACTTCCCTGTCCAGCGCTTCAGCGTCAAGAAACTCAAAGCAATCCTAGAAGAATCAAAAGAAGATTATCCTGAAGACGACCCGCTGCCGATTTATGGCAATCAACCTTATGAATATTACGGCGATTTGATGTTAGGCGGTAGCGATTACCAAAATGCTTACGACTTGGCTGCCGCTAAATGCAGGGAATTAAACCAACCCAAAAAACAGGATGCAAACTAATTCAGGACTTACCCAAAAATGGTTGGGCGCGCTACTTACAGCAGTAAGGTGTGCACTGTGCACCCTAGAGAGACAGATTACTTGAGCAACTGTTCTGTCGATTAATATACTTCATCATGACTTCCCAAATCTACAAACACAGCTTTTCCGTCTTCTGTAAAGTAGAAAAGTACCCTTTCGTCGTAATCTACGCTAAAGCTCCAAAACTCCTTGAGCCTACCGGACAATTTATGAGTTTTTAAGCTTGGTTCAAACGGCTCTCTGATGAACTGTTCCAGCTTTTGCCAAAACCTAGCCTCGAAATCAGCATCGCCTTTGATCCGCTTTTTGAAAGCACGCTTGAATGAAGAACTGAAACTAACTTCCACGATTATTCCTCTATCATTACTCTGAGTTCATTGATGTTAGCGAAAAATTTCAGTTCACCTTTTTGTTGTTCACTCTGCGCTGACTTAAAGTTTTGATATATCTCTTCGCGACGTTCTTCCCGGAGATATTGCTTCAACAACAGTTGAAGCTCTTGCTTTTCGTCAGTAGAAAGATTCTTAATCGTCTCGACCACATCACTGAAAGTCATAACTTACAAAACCCTATTGTGCTGATTTGATTATAGCAAAAAATATTCTTTTGGTTGACTTTCGTTTTTCGTTACCCGGCTCGGCATCGTCTTAAAAAAAGCAAAAAATCTCACTATTTACCATTTTCCAACTTCCCAGATTCAGGAAACCTCGAATAATGAAAAGCAGCCAATAACGGATCTAATTTCTGATTCCCAATCAAATCAGCCAACAATTTAGCCGTCACCGGAGCCAACAAAATGCCATTGCGGTAATGCCCCGTCGCCCATGTCAAATTTTCCCAAGCACTAGCACCCAAAATAGGCAATTCATCAGGAGTAGCCGGTCGAAATCCCCACCAAAACTCCAGAATTGGATAGTTTTGTAATTCGGGATATAACTTAATGGCTCCTGCTAGCAAACTTTGGATTCCTGCAGGCGTATTTCCCGGCGTGAAATCCACATTTTCGCTAGTTGCGCCAATAATAATTCTGCCATCTTGACGTGGAACAATATAAATGCCAGTCCCGAATAGAACAGTTTGCAGGGGCTGGATAACACCACAATCTTCTGGTACACATACTGACAGCATTTGTCCCTTTCTGGGAAAAACAGGAATATCCAATAATTTCTCAGACCAAGGACCCGCAGCCAAAACATAACGGTCAGCTTGTAATTTTCCTGCCGTTGTTTCCACTCCAAAAACTCGGTTTTTCTGCCGAATAATTTCCTCTGCGGTGCCTTGAATAATATCAATTTTTAATTCTTTGCTTGCAAATTGAAGCGTCCGAAATAAAGCACGGTTGTCTACTTGAGCGTCGTCAGGATACCACCAACCGCCAATTACTTCTTGACCTAATCCAAACTGGTGCTGGCGAACAGTATCTCTGTCCAACCATTGATAATTAAGGTTTGACAAAAGCGGCTTTTCTTGAGGATCATTTTGACACACTGGCGCGAGAATTCCCGATCGCCAATATCCCGTTTTCAATCCGGTAATATCTTCTAGCTGTTCCACCCAGGCAGGATACAGTGCGCGACTTTGCAAGCACAAATCCAGCATCGGACTGGGGGGAATTCGTTCGGCTTGCGGGGCAAGCATTCCAGCAGCAGCCCGGGCCGTCGGTTGTGTAGAATCGGCGGTGAGAACTGCGACAGATGCCCCTCGCACTTTCAGTTCTACTGCTAGCGAAAGACCAATTATTCCGCCGCCAATAATCAGAATATCTTTAGATGAATTCATTAACTTTTATATGGACTTTCTGGCTTTTTTGACCTCTCGGCTTTCTTTAGCGTAAGGTGCGCTAAGCACACCTTACAGTTAGAATTATTATGCAAGTCTTACAGATTATCTGGCAAGGCGATCGTCCTATCTGCCTTCCTTAACAAAAAATCTATGCTTGGGGGTTCCAGACAGTTTCAGAACCTTGACCCCAGAAACCGTCATATTTTGTCACCTTAATATCGCCTAAAACCTTGGTTTGGCAGGACAAACGGCGGTTGGAGGCGGGAGAATGGGGAGGAACCGAAAGTCGGGCTTTTTCGCGCCACTGGGCCTCGGAAACTTCGCCCTCGACGGTGACAGCGCAGGTGCCGCAAGTGCCGAGGCCGTGGCAGTTGATGACTTTGGCGTTGCCGTTGTAGAGATCGATGCCGTTTTTGAGCAAAACTTCACGGAGATTGGCTCCGCGATCGCACTCAAAAGTTTTGCCTTGCGCTTGTACCTTGACCACAGCAATTTACCCCAGTTAGATTTATGTTAATTTTCCTATATATTATCGCATTAAATTCAAATATATTCATCTAATATGGTAAGTGATATATTACCAATTTCTCGATCGCAATTTCCCATGACAAATCGGCTCTGGATCTACGATACCACGCTGCGAGACGGTGCTCAGTGCGAGGGACTCTCCTTATCTCTCGAAGACAAACTGCGAATTGCTCGGCAGTTAGACAGTTTAGGAATTCCCTTTATTGAAGGCGGCTGGCCGGGGGCGAATCCTAAAGACGTACAATTTTTTTGGCGTCTCAAAGAACAGCCCCTAACTCAAGCAGAAGTTGTAGCTTTTTGTTCGACTAGGCGGCCGGGAACTACTGCAGCTAATGATGAAATGTTGCAGGCTATTTTGTCCGCCGGTACTCGCTGGGTGACGCTGTTTGGCAAGTCGTGGGATTTGCACGTTATTGAAAGTTTGAAGACTACGCTAGAAGAAAATCTGGCGATGATTCGAGATACAATTGAATATTTGCGGAGTCAGGGAAGGCGCGTTATTTACGATGCCGAACACTGGTTTGACGGCTACAAGCACAATCCAGATTATGCTATTAAAACTTTAGAAGTAGCCGCAGATGCCGGTGCAGAATGGCTAGTGCTTTGCGATACTAACGGGGGTACTTTGCCTCACGAAGTCAGTCAGGTTGTTCGTGAGGTTTTAGAAGCTTTAGGAACCAATCGCGAAAAATCTTTACAATTAGGAATTCACACTCACAACGACTCAGGAGTTGCGGTTGCTAATGCTTTGGCTGCTGTGCGGGAAGGAGTGACGATGGTACAGGGAACTATTAACGGTTACGGCGAACGCTGTGGCAATGCCGATTTATGTTCCTTAATTCCTAATTTTCAGCTAAAGTTGGGTCATAATTGCATAGAAGACGAGCAATTAGTTAGATTAACTCAAGTAAGTCGATCGATTAGTGAAATTGTCAATCTTGCTCCCGACGATCGTGCTCCTTTTGTCGGTCTTTCGGCATTTGCTCACAAAGGCGGAATCCACGTATCGGCTGTTGAGAAAAATCCGTTAACTTACGAACATTTGGAACCGGAAAAAATTGGCAACAGGCGGCGAATTGTGATTTCGGATCAAGCGGGTTTGAGCAATGTTTTGGCGAAAGCGCGCACTTTTGGCATGGATCTCGATCGCAAAAATCCTGCTTGCCGCCAAATTTTGGAAAAATTGAAAGATTTGGAAAGCCAGGGATACCAATTTGAGGGTGCTGAGGCGTCTTTTGAATTGTTAATGCGAGAGGCTTTGGGAAAGCGCAAGCGTTTATTTGAAATCAAAGGTTTTCAAGTTCACTGCGATAAAGGTAGGGAAGAAACAGTTAATTCTTTAGCAACGGTAAAGGTGACTGTTAACGGTCAAGATATTCTGGAATGCGCGGAAGGAAACGGGCCGGTTTCGGCACTTGATGCGGCTTTGCGGAAGGCTTTGCGGAATTTTTATCCGGCAATTACTGATTTTAACTTAACCGATTATAAGGTGCGAATTCTGGACGGATGTGCGGGAACTTCTGCTAAAACTCGCGTGTTGGTTGAGTTTAGCAACGGTCAAGACCGCTGGACGACTGTGGGGGTTTCGGGTAATATTTTGGATGCTTCTTATCAAGCGGTTGTTGAAGGTTTGGAGTATGGTTTGGTGTTGGGAGATAGGGAGGCGATCGTTTTAACTGTGTCGAGTTATTAGGTTGACGGCGAAGAGAAGTTGCCTGAATATCGATGTTTAAATAGATACCAAATACCAAGGGGAGCATCTCAATGAAAGCAGCCAAGCCCAAAATTGGAGTTTTGAGGCAGGAGGTTCTCTTGCTGCGAGGCAGGAGGAAAGAGTCTGAAGGAAGGAGCCAGAAGAAGTGTTTTTACAAATATGAGATGCTCCCCTACTTTTGGGAGCATCTCCATGAAAGCAGCCAAGCCCAAAATTGGAGTTTTGAGGCAGGAGGCTCTCTTGCTGCGAGGCAGGATGAAAGAGTCTGAAGGAAGGAGCCAGAAGAAGTGTTTTTACAAATATGAGATGCTCCCTACTTTTTCACCTCATTATTATTACCTTCCCCAACTATCGATCGCATTCCTTCGAGCGTCGCGGGAATGCTGCGCGGGTCCATAAACATCACCTTGCTGCTGTCGCTGGTGCCAATTTTTAGACCCATATCCAGATAGTTTTGAGCTAACAAAAATTGTAAAGCTTCCCGGGCAGTGGGGTCATTTTGCAGAGTTTTGGCGATTATTTGCAAGGCCTCAGAAGTAGCTTGAGCTTTCAAAACCTGACTTTGGCGTTCTGCTTGAGCTTTTAGGACGATCGCCTTTTGTTGAGCTTCCGCCTCCAAAATTGTCGCTTTTTGGCGCGCTTCTGCATCCAAAACTTGCGCTTCAGCTTTACCTTTGGCGCTGTTAACTGCTGACTCGCGTTCGCCCTCGGATGTCAGAATTGCCGCCCGCTTGCGTCGATCGGCTGCCATCTGCAATTCCATCGATTCCTGTACAGTTTTAGAAGGGATAATATCGCGCAATTCTACCCGCGTTACTTTCACTCCCCAAGGATCGGTAACAATATCTAAATCTCTGAGCAATATTTCATTAATTTGAGAACGAGCAGTAAAGGTTTGTTCGAGATCCAGTTGACCCATTTCGGCGCGAATTTGAGTCAGCACCATATTTACCATTGCTGACTGGAGATTTTCTACTTTGTAACAAGCTTTTTCCAAATCTACAATGCGCCAGTAAACCACAGCATCAACCGTGAAGGAAACGTTGTCGCGGGTGATACAAGCTTGCGGAGGAATATCTAAGACTTTTTCCCGAATTGTTTGCTCGTACACGACGCGATCGAGAAATGGCGTGACAAAATTCAAACCGGGTTCCAGTTTCTTGCCGTTGTATTTACCTAAAGTTTCCACCAATGCTTCATTTCCCTGATTGATAATTTTGACGGAACCTGCGAGGGCTGAGCCGCCTAAAGCTAAAAATACGAGTAAAAAAATTTGTTCCACGGTCGCCTCCTATAAATGTTGACTCTTAAATGTTGACTGTTGACCACTGGCTAATGAATGATGCCTAATCACTAATTATTAACTACTAATTGTCTGTGATTAATTACGCATTTTGTTTAAGAATGCAAGAGATTTTCTGGCACAACTATCAGAGTAGTGCCTTTCCGTCCGACGACAATTACGTTTTGGTTGGGGGGGATGGTGGCGTTCGTGTCTTCGCAGCGAGCTTGCCAAGAATTCCCCTCATAAATGACTCGGCCGGCTTCTCCAGGGGAAATTTCTGTTAAAGTTTTTGCTTCCTGAGAATCTGCGATCGCCTTTGCCGTGCCTTTTGGTATCAACCGCCGAGACAGCAGCACAAAAACGGTCGAAAATACCATCCAGAGGAATATTTGTAAATTAACGTAAGGTAGAACTAGAGAGCATCCAGCTACGGCAAAGGCGCTCAGTCCCATCATAAAAGCGACAAAAGCAGTCGGGAGAAATAGCTCTGTCAAACAGAGCAAAGACCCAGCTAGTAGCCAAAGGAGCGTAGGAGTCAAGATCATAAAAAGAATAGGTGATACTATTTAGATCTTAGATTTGAAATTGAAGATTTAAGAATTGCCAACAACTGACTATGCAAGGGTTTGCGACTTGCAGCCCCTCAGAGCGATTTTTCGCGCAGCGGTACCAGGTTGAGGCTTCCATCGTACTCCAAGTCTGAGTTTAGTAACTTAAATTACAATTTAAGCCGGTGCAGACTGGCAGAAACTACAATTTCTAGAGGCCCAAAGGCAGTTAAGAAATTGATAGGGGCTAAAATCAGTTTATTCTCAAGCTCATGAATTTGGGCTTGCGAATCATATATCTTCAGAATGTTTTTACACAAACTATTTCGATATGATCAGCAGTTTCTCCGAACCCATTTATTGCCCGAATCTTAGCTGTGCCGAGCCCCGCAATACCTTTGGCCGCCAGCACTGTGCAGCGTGCGAAACGGATTTAATTTATCGCTATGTGTGGGTGGTGGGACAAGCAGCCGAGGAAGTGCCGGCGGGTAAGGTAATAGCCGATCGATACTTTGTCATTGCACCCCAAATCTGGCTCGACAGCCGTCCAGTTCTGCCTCCGAGCGTCCCGGAACAACTGCCAGATACGATTATGCCTTACCTGCATTTGTATCCCCAACGGCTGCATACGCCGGAAGTATACGGTTATTGTTCGCTAGGGGAAGCACCGGAAGCGACAGAGGTGCTGTTGTTGGAAAATGTGCCCATCAATAATTTCGGTCGCCTGTATCCTTCTATTTTAGAATCTTGGTCTGGGACAAGCGCCGCGCGCCAAGTTTACTGGCTGTGGCAAATGCTCCAACTGTGGGCGCCGCTGTCGGAACAAGGAGTAGCTTCGAGTTTGCTGGTACCGGAAAATTTGCGGGTGGAAGGTTGGCGGGTACGCCTGCTGGAACTTCACCGAGGAAATTTTGTACCGACGCTGCGGGATTTGGGAGATGTGTGGTCAGGTTTGGTGGAATCAGCGCAACCCGAGGTGCAGTCGAAACTCGGAGAGATTTGTCAGTTTATGCGCCGCAGCAGCATGAATTTCGACGCGATCGCCCTGGAACTCAACGATTTACTATTAGAACAAGCCGCTAAATTGCCTCTGCACTTAGAAGTAGTCGGCATGACCGATACCGGGCCGCAGCGCTCCCAAAATGAAGACAGTTGTTATCCGGTTGCTGCTGATTTTCAATCTAGCAAAACTTCAGGGAACGACAAACTAATTCCTTACTTGACAATGGTTTGCGACGGGGTTGGAGGCCACGAAGGAGGAGAAGTTGCCAGTCAATTAGCCGTGCAGTCCCTGAAAGCTTTAATCCAAAATTTGCTCGCAGAAATTGCTGAACAAGAAGAGTTGATGACGCCAACAATGGTGATCAAGCAACTCGAAGAAATAGTCAGAGTTGTGAATAATGTGATTTCCGCTCAAAATAACGAGCAGGGAAAAGAGTTGCGGCAGCGGATGGGGACGACTTTGGTGATGGCCCTCCAGTTGCCTCAAAAAGTGAAAATTTCCGAGGATGTGCCCTCGAATAACAGTCACGAACTTTATTTAGTCAATGTTGGAGACAGCCGGGCTTATTGGATTGGCAAAAATTACTGTCACCGGCTGACTGTGGACGACGACGTAGCCTCAAGGGAAGTCCAGCTAGGACACTGTTTGTACTGGGAAACTCAACTGCGAGCCGATGCAGGAGCCCTGACTCAAGCTTTGGGCACGCGGGACGCCGATTTCCTGCGCCCGACGATTCAGCGATTTATTGTCGAAGAGGAAGGGTTACTGCTGCTGTGTTCCGACGGTTTGAGCGACAACGACTGGGTAGAGCGCTCTTGGGAAAATTACGGCCCAGAGGTGCTTGAGGGCAAAATGTCTTTGGAAGCCGCGGTTCAGTCTTGGATTCGTCTCGCCAACGAGAAAAACGGTTATGACAACACCTCCGTGGTGGCCACTCACTGTCGGATGTCGCCGGAGAGATTGGTACTGTTTGATCCGGCGGTGGCGTCAGCGCCGGCGTCAGCGCCAGTGTCAGCCTCGGTGTCGCTGCCGCCTTCCCTCGCGGCATCCCTCCAGAAGTCCGGGAGGATTCCAGAATCTCAGCTTTCAGAATCGTCCAAACAGTTGTTGTACCCCGAAACTTCCCCCGCCCCGGAACCCGTTCAAAAACGGCGATCCAAGCTGCCGCTGCCCTTACTGGGGGTGTTGGGGCTGATATTAGCCGGCGGCGGTTTAGGTTTGTGGGTGCAAAGCCTCCAAAGCCCCCAGCCAGAGCCCGCACCACTTCCGCCACCGCCGGAAACTCCCGCCCCGATTCCTTCGGAGACTCCCTCGCCCGGGGCCGAGAGTCCCTCGCCGTCGCCCGAATCGACTCCTGCGGAAATTCCGCAGCCCGATAGTGAGAGTCCCTCGCCGTCGCCCGAATCGACTCCTGCGGAAATTGCGCCGCCCGAAGAAGCGGAAACTCCTTTGCCATCACCGGAGTAAGCGAGAGTCTCTCGCCGTCGCCCGAATCGACTTTTGAGCTTACAAAATAATGCTTCGAGCGTCGCAGCTCTCTACTATCCAAATTCGGGAAAACTTTTCCAGTGTAAATGGAATGATTTCTGGTAGAGGTTGTTGATTTACAGCATATTCCATGTAGATGTAGATCGCGATCAACCGGGTTTTTTGAACAGAATCATTAAGGATGCGAGAACTGTAAAGAAACCTGGGGTGTACTTCATAAACCTGGAATACGCTGTATATAAATCACACTTCACAGGGGAGCATCTCAATGAAAGCAGCAAAGCTAGAAATTAAAGTTTTGAGGCAGAAGGAAGGAGCCAGAAGAAGTGTTTTTACAAATATGAGATGCTCCATCAAAGTTAAGGATTTTGTATCATAGTCCGCCTGCAGAAACAAGATGGCTAAAAAGTCAGCCATCACTAGAAAAAGTAGTTAAAAATGCTTAAGAATCTCCATGCAGCTAACAACTAGCCATTAGCAACTAACAACATAAGCTTTTTTTATATTGACGGCGCGCAATTTATTAACTATAATTACCAGGCCAAAAATAACAAAAATCTTACGCCTAACAGTTTTCCTCAAATAACCGTTAAACTATTCTAACGTTTGCCCGTACCCAACGTCGCAGGCTCAACCTATATCTGTTAAGCATTCGTCCTGATTCACAGGAGCAAGATTTTAAAATATGCATCTCAGCGAACTGACTCACCCAAACCAATTACACGGCCTCTCGATTCATCAACTCGAACAAATTGCCCGACAAATTCGAGAAAAGCATTTAGAAACTGTAGCGGCTAGCGGCGGCCACCTCGGCCCAGGATTGGGTGTAGTCGAACTGACCTTAGCACTCTACCAAACACTCGACCTCGATCGCGACAAAGTTACCTGGGATGTCGGCCACCAAGCTTATCCTCACAAATTAATCACCGGCCGCTACAACCAATTCCACACCCTACGGCAAAAAGACGGCGTTGCAGGCTATCTCAAGCGCTGCGAGAGCAAATTTGACCACTTCGGCGCAGGCCACGCTTCCACAAGCATTTCCGCAGCGTTAGGAATGGCGATGGCGCGCGACCTCAAGGGGGAAAACTTTAAAACTGTAGCAGTCATCGGCGACGGCGCATTGACGGGCGGCATGGCACTTGAAGCGATCAACCACGCGGGCCATATGCCGAAAACCAATTTGTTAGTTGTGCTCAACGACAACGAGATGTCAATCTCGCCCAACGTCGGCGCAATTACCCGCTATTTGAACAAGATGCGATTGTCGCCACCGGTGCAATTTCTCAAAGATAACTTAGAGGAACAATTTAAACACATTCCCTTTGTCGGCGAAACTTTTACTCCTGAAATGGAACGCCTCAAAGAAGGGATGAAACGCTTGGCCGTCTCAAAAGTTGGAGCAGTAATTGAAGAATTGGGCTTTACTTACATGGGCCCGGTAGATGGACACAATTTGGAAGAGTTAATTACCACTTTCAAACAAGCTCATACTATCCAAGGGCCGGTGCTAGTGCACGTTGTGACGGTGAAAGGCAAAGGATATGCGATCGCCGAAAAAGACCAAGTAGGATATCACGCCCAAAATCCCTTTAACTTAGCCACCGGCAAAGGCATTCCATCCACTAAACCCAAGCCTCCAGCTTACTCGAAAGTCTTTGCCCACGCCCTCGTCAAGCTAGCAGAAGATAATCCCAAAATTGTCGGCATTACCGCTGCAATGGCAACCGGAACCGGTCTGGATAAACTTCATGAAAAACTGCCAAAACAGTACATTGATGTCGGGATTGCCGAACAGCACGCCGTGACTTTATCCGCTGGTTTAGCCTGCGAAGGAATGCGCCCGGTTGTGGCAATTTACTCGACATTTGTGCAGCGAGGCTATGACCAAATAATTCACGATGTTTGCATCCAAAATTTGCCAGTTTTCTTCTGTTTGGATCGCGCCGGCATTGTCGGTGCTGACGGCCCAACTCACCAAGGAATGTACGACATTGCCTTCTTGCGGTGCCTGCCAAATATGGTAGTTATGGCACCAAAAGATGAGGCAGAATTGCAGCGGATGATAGTCACGGGAATCAACCACACAAGCGGCCCGATAACGATGCGTTACCCGCGCGGCAACGGTTACGGCGTGCCTTTGATGGAGGAAGGTTGGGAAGAATTGCCGATCGGCAAAGCAGAAATTCTCCGCAACGGCGACGATGTGCTGATTTTGGGTTACGGTTCAATGGTTTATCCGGCAATGCAAACCGCCCAGATTCTGAGCGAGCACGGTATTGAAGCAACTGTGATCAATGCGCGTTTTGTCAAGCCTTTGGACACCGAATTAATCTTGCCTTTAGCACAGCGAATCGGCAAAGTTGTCACCATGGAAGAAGGCTGTTTGATGGGAGGCTTTGGTTCAGCAGTAGCCGAAGCTTTGTTGGACAATAATGTTGTTGTTCCAGTGATGCGGTTGGGTGTACCCGATACATTGGTAGATCATGCAACGCCTGAACAATCATTTGCCAGTTTGGGATTAAATCCGTCGCAAATGTGCGATCGTATCTTAGCAACATTCAGCCGCAAACAGTCTCCTGTTAGCGTGTAAATAGCTAGGATTGTAGGGTGCGCCTAGCGCACCTTACCATTCATTCGAGACTAATTCTAAGAAATACCCGATCTATGACAGTGTAATAAAACGACCCCGCAAGTCCGATGGTGTCACATTCAGAACTCTACCTAAAATTTGACCGTTTGAAGCAATTTGAATAGTAGTAGCGTCATAACTACCATTGCGATCTGGATCATAGTCGGCTACAGAAATTTTGCCTTCTTGAGGAAATCTCCCCGAAACAAAGCCAATATTTCGCAATGGAATTGAATAAGTGGTGAGTGTGATGTTTGCCTCAGTTAGACCGTTCGTAAGACCAATTTTATCTAGAGTATTTTCAAAGTCGAGAATAATATCCCACGCCTGTACGCTACTGTTAGGGTTGCGCTGTGGATCTCCTAAAACAATATCTGTTCTTAGGACGAACACATCACTACCAGTTCCCCCTTTATAGAGAGTGTAACCCAGGTCGCCGCTCAGAGTATCGTTACCCGCACCTCCATCTAATAAATCATCACCTCGACCGCCATTCAAAATGTCGTCTCCGTCACCACCCGCGATATAATCATCACCTAGACCGCCAATGAGAGAATCTCGACCAACTTCGCCGTATAAATCGTCTTCGTCTCTACCGCCTTGCAAGTTGTCATTGCCATCACTACCGAATAAAATATCTTTACCAGCATTTCCGTTGATGATTTCGCTCTCAAATGAACCTCTGATTGTATCATTGCCTTCTAAGGCAAGAACACCTCCAGGGAACTGAACCATCAAACCAGGAAGGACTGTAAAATTATCAGGATTAGGAGTCAAGTTGAAAGTATTTGCCATAATTGATTTCAGAAATATTCAATTCAACCAATAAATATATTACCATCTGACACAACGGAGAAAAAACAATGGCTAACGTGAAACCAAATCGTACCGTGCGGCGGGGAAGACTGTTCCCAGAGATTCAGTGGTCAGAAGAAAAAAAAGCCCAGTGGCGAACCGAAAGAGAAACATTTTATCAGCGCTGCAAACCAATTTTCGATCGCCTAAAACCAGAATTGATTAAAACCCACTACAACTGGTACATGGCGGTTGAACCCGACAGCGGAGACTATTTTATCGACAAAGATGATATGGTGGCTACCAAAATGTGCCGCCAGAAACACCCAAATGCTATCCCGTTTCTTTTCCGCATCAACCATACAGGGGCGTGCGGCACGATATGATTGCAGGAAGATTTGGTGACGAAGAGGAGCTATTTTTTGAAGTAGAATTGATTGCTGATAACGACTTAGAATTACCTGTTGATGCCCTGCTAGATACAGGTTTTTTTGGCTGGTTAGCAATAGACAGTCAAGATTTAGAAGGGCTTGATTGGATTTATATTAGGCGACAAAAAATGCGGACAGCTAAGGGAGAGTTCAATTTCGATATTTATGCAGGAAAAGTACGCATAGATGAGCAAGAATTTGACATTCCGGTTCATGTGGGTGACGGAGTACCGGAAATTTTAATCGGCCGCCAGTGGCTGAAAACTCGGCGGTTAGTAGTTGATATGTCTGCGGGTATTTTGACATTGGAAGCGAGTTAAAAGCAAAATGAATTTAAAAAGTTTTGACATAGTAATAGTAGGAGCCGGCCCTGCAGGCGGTCACTGTGCGAGAATCCTAGCCAAATCCGGCCACAAAGTCTTGCTGGCAGAGCAAAACGACAATTTTAATAAAAATGACTTTTCTAGCGCCGCCACGCCTCTAGAAACCCTCTCTAAATTCGATTTGCCTGAATCCGTTATCGGCAGTTTTTGGCATAAACTTACTATTGAAACTAGCAAAATCAGTCAAAGTTGGGAGTCTCCCGAAAGCTTGGGAGTTGTTCTCAACTTTGCTAAATTTAGAGCATTTTTGGCCAGCGAAGTTGAGCGATTTGGCGGTGAAGTTTGGCTGGGTTATCGCTACACCCGACATTCACAAGCCAAGGGCGAAACAACCGTAGAATTTAAACAGTTATCTGACGGTCAAATAATCAAAGTTAGCACGAAAATATTGGTTGATGCTACTGGCTTTGCTAGGGCGGTTATGTACCAAAAAGAGAATGAGAAGCCAGATTTTTTGTCGGGAACTGGAATCGAATATTTAATTGAAGTAGAGCCAGAAGTTTACAATAAATACAGCGGTGATTTAATCTTCTTTTTGGGCGATAAATGGATGCCGAAGGGTTATTCCTGGATATTCCCAATGGAACCAAACAGGCTGAAAGTTGGTGCGGGTCGCATTTTTTTAGATCCGAAAACGGTGAGGCATTTGTCACCGCTGAAAAAATATATTGATTTACTGATTGATGAATATCTGAAGTCAAAAAATTATAAAATTATTGACAAACACGGTTCGACTCTGAAGTACAGCCCTGGTTTGAAGGATATTTATTGCAAGGATAATATAATTGCGATCGGCGATAGTGTTTCGACAGTAAATTTTTTGGGTGGCGAAGGGATTAGACACGGGATGGATGGTGCCGAAATCGCGGGCAAATATATTCAAAGATATTTGGAAGGGAAAATCTCAGATTTTCGGGATTATGAGACGGAAATGCACCACAAGTTTGATCAGAAATGGAATATTTCAGAAAGGTTGGCCGTGAGAAAGTATATCGATGATGTTAATGATGAACTAACCGATAAAATGATTTCTTATTTAAAGTATATGAAAACTGAAGATGTGATGGATATTTTATTTTATTATAAATTTGAGAAAATTTCCCGAGGGTTAGGCGGTTATTTGCAGAGAAAAATCAAGAAATTGATTAAGAAATTTAAATTGTAAGTTGCGTCCGTTGAGAGATTGTTAGTTGAGGGAAAAATCTGGCTGATTTACGCACCTTACTAAGCTAATTTTAAGGCATTTTTTGCGGTGACTTGAATGCGCGGCAGCGACAATAAATTATCGTCAAAACTGCTATAATTTAATTTATATGATACACCAAAAGTATATCCACTCGCTCCAATTAAATGCGCTACAATTGGATCGACATCCCCGTAAGGATAGGCAAAACATTTAACAGATTTCTCTAATCCCCGTTCCAAGATAGCACGGGATTTTGCCGCCTCCCGCACAATTTCTGTCGGCGACAATGCACTCAAAGGTTGATGAGTAGCAGACATAGAACCGAATTCAATTCCGGCATCCCGCAGTTGCAAAATTTCTGGCCATCCCATTAACTGCACTTCTTCAAATTCGGCTTTTTCCCAACTATTTGTCTTTCCTATTGACTCCGCTACGAGAAAAACAGTTGCTGTAAAATCAAAGCGTTTTAGCACAGGCCAAGCATATTGGAAAAAGTCCAGATAGCCGCCGTCAAATGTCATCAATACAGCTTTACCGGGTAAAGGAGTTTTAGCCAGTTTTGCGCTTCGCCAATTTTCCCAAGTCGCACTGTAATAACCCTGATTTTTAAAATTGTGTAACTGTTGTTCAAAAATCTGGGGAGTAACTGCGTTTAAACCGTCAGGAGAAATGCGGCGGTAGCAGAGAATCGGGAGTTTTTGTGTAACGCTATGATTGTCCAAAACTTGAGGTTTAAGCGAGTGAGAAACTTCCCGATAAGAAGATTTTGAACTCAGGATTTCCGGTGCGTAAAATACTGGCTTTGGAAACTCGTTTTCTTGGGGAATTTGCATTGTCGGTTCCCCAGCGATTGCCGCGGCTGACTCGATTTCCTGCAGCGCCGCCGCCGGGAGTGAGGCGCGACGGCTGACACTTGTCCCGATCGCACCCGATCGCCTGCCGAACATCACCGCATTTGGGGGATAAATGCCCCCAGCACCCGGTGCATTCAACCCGTCGCGCAAATTAGACCTTTGTTGAGCACAAGAGGCTAAGCGCGATCGTAGCGATTGCTTGCCGTTGAGCGGTTTTCCCAACAAAGCTTCTCGCACGGCGGCGACGCACAACTCAAAACCGCTATTTCGAGTAATTGTCGATCGCAATTTTTGAGCAGAAACAAAATTATTTTCCACCGCAACACTGACAATACCGACAGCAACGCCGCCTACTTTCACCAGCACGTCTATTTCAGAAAGCTCAACTTTTATATTAGCAAATGCCTCGCTAATTTCTAAGACAATCAAATCTTTTTCGAGCGTAATTGTTGAGACTTCCTCTGCTATTTCTGGCTTGTAGAAATTCTCCAAATGCCACTGCGGACGCCCCCATAATTCTTGCAAAAAGAGCGTCCAGTCATGTTTAGGCTGCAATGGTTCCAGCAAAGTTTCCCACAATTTATTGCCTTTTTCGCAGCGATTGCGTTGAAAGAAGCGATCAAGAATTTGCCAAGCAAACTGGGCTGCGATCGCATCCGCCAACACCGAAGCCGCAACCATGCCATCGCAAATCGGCAATTCAACAATACCGAGTTTAATTCCTTCTAGTTTGATCGTACAGCACAGGCGATCGTATATTTGCGGAAGATCACAAATATCGGAAATTGGTTCGCTCACTTCCACCGTCAACTTCCAGGCAATTTCACCCTTGACTCGCTGAATTTTATCTAAAATATATCGGATTTCATTGCTTTTGAAAATTTTATGATATTTATGAACATTATTACTTTTAACCTCTCTCTCGATCCCTTGGTGCCAAGGTAGATTCAAACTGAGATGAGCAGCTTTTTCTTGATAGAATTTCAGCATTCTCTCATCATATTCAATTTTCATAAAATCACAAATTTCTTCTAACTTTTTGACTTTATTATCGAGTATTTCCTCATATTTGACTAATATATGATTAGAATTTTTAGCATATTTGTAACTAATTAACATCGCCTCCTTCCAGCGATGGATACAGTGGTTTAAATCCCAACCAGGCCCCCACAAATCATGAGAATTCCTAGTAGCCTCATGCAGAGAAGCTATTGTATCCATACTGTTTCGCAAAATATGTATGAATTTAGCATCCGGCAACAAGCGCTGTATATCTTCAATAAAATATATGTGTTCCGGCGTTTTTTCCAACCAAATACTTTTGTTTTGTTCCGCCGCCAAACCATCCAAAACTCCGACAAACCAACTAACTTTAGTTGCCACAGTTTGACTATCATCAAAATCTTGCAAAAGTTCAGGCCGACTAATCTCATCCTTAAAAAAAGCTTCCATTCTACCTGGCAACTTTCCCGCAAACTTCTTGTACAGTAAATAGTGAAAAAACTTAGATTCAGGAAAAGAAATAACTTCAGGATGAGCGGCTAATAAACTTTGAAGCATGGTTGTGCCGCTTCTCGGAGAGCCTACTAAAAATATCCGTTGCATTTTTATACCTGATAAATGGTTTGTGGATGAGATTTTTTTAATGAATCGCAGAGAGCGCACAAGATCCAGAGGAAGAAAAGAAAAAGGTATGATTGATGTTTATCTCTGGGATCTCTGCAGTTAAAAACTTTTTTCCTAACTCCAACTAAAATCTTCATGCAACAAATCAGAAAGTTCCTGATTGTAAGGTTTGAAATAATTTGTCAATTCTTGTTCTATTTCCTGTGGCATTTTGCTGTATTCATCGACATGATTAATTTCATCTTCTTTACTTGCACTATAACTAATTTCCAAAAAATTTAACACTTCCGAAAAAACTTTGCCTGTATGTGCGTAATAATCTTCGCTTTTGATAATTAGCAACTGTTCTCTAGGAAAATAGTCGAGCCAATTTTTGATTTGTTCTACATAAATTCCCCGCGACAAATAAGAATAATGCTGGTGATTAAAACTGTAATATTTTTCATCAGCTTGGATTCTTTCAATCTCACCTTTGAGTCTATCAGCTTCTGAAGCGATCGCCTTTTCAAAATCCAACTTTTCGCAGCCGCTCGCCACTTCTAAATGATAGTGCATCCACGCTCGTTTGACGGGGTTTCGCAGCATTACAATCAGCTTAACATCCGGGAAACACTTGTAAACTCGCTCCGCCACCAAAGGATGATAAATATAGTAAGAAGTCATCTCCCATAGGAGCACCTTCTCACTCGCTACACTCCGCGTCAACTGCTTGCTGTACCAATCAACACCACGCTCAAAATTTAATTCAAAAAAGTGAATGTCCTGGGAACCTTCTTTGATAATTTGCAAGTGATTTGCGAGATGGCCGTATAGAGATTCCGTGCCACAGTTTTGAGCACCAATCATTAAAAAGTTAGGTTTTTGCTTATTTGCCAACTGAGTCAAAATCTTGGCGTAGCCGGGATTATTCTTATCCAAATCGTAAGTTTCAGCGGCTGGTTCGGCTAAATCCATAAGCGGCATTTTGCCCTCAAATTCCCAGCGGAACGGCGGACAAAGAATCGTTTTTTGGTTTACAGTCGATCGCACGTACAGCGGATAAACCTGCCAATGATAATCGTAGGCGTAAGCCAAAGTTTCCTCGTAAACCCCAGCATTCACGTAATACTGACCGTTTCCTAAATCCAGCCTATCTATTTGCAGCCGGATTTTGCCTTTCCCTTTCACCAGCGGCAGCAGTCTGCCCATTTGATTAGTATTAGTCTCAAAACAACTTTGACCATCTTCTCTGCTGATTGTTACAGCAAAAATAGCAGCAGAAATTTCTTGGAACACCGAATAATTAATTTCAATGCTAATAGCATCACCGCTATCTATTTCTGCATTCGGAAATACTTTGACTTCGGTAATTTCTACTTCCAAAGAACCGAAGCGATTCTGATTACCTCGCAGTGGCGAGCCGCTACTTGTAGCTTCAGCAGCAGGCAGGGGAGTGCGATTTTCTGTGGACGATCGCATTTCTGACAAATACTGACCAACTACCACTTCCGGTTCCCCATAAGCCACGACTTCACCTGATTTCAGCCACAAAGCCCGATCGCACATTTTCTGAATTTGCGATGCGGTGTGAGAAATCAAAACAATCGCACATCCTTGATTCTTAAACTCAGTTATCTTGTTCAAACATTTAGTTTGAAAAGCCACATCACCAACCGACAAATGTTCATCAACTAACAGCACTTCTGGATCGGTATGCACCGCCACCGAAAAAGCCAGCCGCATTTTCATCCCCGTACTGTAAGTCCGCATCGGGCTGTCAATAAACTGTTTTAACTCTGCAAATTCCACAATATCGTCAAACCTGCGCGCCACTTCGCGGCGAGTCAAACCTGCCACCACCGCACCCACAAACACGTTTTCTCTGCCCGTTAGATCCGTGTGAAAACCCGCACCCAAATCCAACAAGCCGCCAATTCGGCCGTTAACTTTAATAGTTCCTTCCTCAGCGTGACCAATCCCGCCGACTAATTGCAGCAGCGTTGATTTTCCCGCGCCATTCTTGCCAAGAATTCCTAGCATTTCCCCAGGAGAAACAGTAAAATTTATATTCCGCAGCGCCCAAAAACGCGACTCCGGCTTCAGCCGCCACCAACCGGACAAAGCGGCTTCCATAATCGTATAAGGTTTCGCGGTAGAGTAGCGGTTAAAACGCTTACCCAAGCCCTTGACAATAATTGCTTCACGCATTTATAACTCCTCCACAAAATTATCGCTTTGCCGTCTAAAAATTCCCAGTCCGATGGGCAAAAGAGCCGCCACAGCCAAGGTCAAAATTAACAGAACCCGCCAATCGGGCGGCATACCTTTGAGCAGTATGGCGCGGTAAGCTTCTATCAGTGGCACCATTGGATTTAAGTAATAAAAAATCTTAAATTTTTCCGGGACGCTGCTGATGTCGTAGAAAATCGGAGTCAGGTAAAACAGCATCTGCAAAACTACTCCCAAAGTGTGCTGAGTGTCCCGAAAAGTGACATTCAAAGCGGCAAGGGGATAAGCAAAACTAACTGTCAGGAAAAACTGAATAATCATCAGCAGGGGCAACAAAAATAGCACTGCATTCAGATGAACGCCATCAATTGCCAGAAAGATAAGTAACACCGGCAATGCTAAGAAAAAGTGAATGAGCCCAGTCGTCGTCGTGACTACCGGCAAAATTGCCGAGGGGAAATTTGGCTGCCTGATTAGTGCCTTATTATTGGTAATTAATGCCGTTGATTTAAATAATACCGTTTGAGACCAATTCCAGATTAACAAGCCGCTGAAAGCAAAGGAAGAAAATTTTGGAATATTAAGGGGTACAACAGACCGAAACAAAAAGGAAAATACAGCCAACTGTAACAGCGGACTGATTAAAGTCCAAGCAATCCCCAAGGTCGATCGCTTGTAAAGTAATTTCATCTCGCGATCGACCAACACCCGCAGCAAATCGAACCAATGAGCCATTTTGCGCCCATCGACGAACGTTTTCGCATTTCTCACCGCACACCTCCGGCAGCTATCTGAGGTTCTAGCCCGGAGGCCTCCCAGGGCTGAATCTTAACCAAATTCTGAGTCGGCACCAGGGTCAGCTTGTCAGCAATTGGTTCTAAAAAATCAGCTTCAATTAATTTTATTGCCATAATTACCATTTTTAATTTTTGTTGTTTTTACTTCAATTCCTATTTATTTATACTTACTTCAATGGTTCATTACACCTCTATTTTTGGTTGCTTATTTTGCCTAATTATGTCAGTTATAGGATGAACTTTTCAGCTTTTTATTGTCCAATAGTGTAAATAAAAGTAGAGGTTGAAGTAGGGTGTTGTCCACTAAGATAGGCTCAGAATGAGCAGCACTTTTGGGCATACCTTTAACCGCGATCGCCCGAGCCAGGGGTTCGGGAAAGTCAAGCGCCAGAATCGATCGCAAGTGAGCGCCCCGCAGTGGCTCTACACCGAATTTGGGAGTGACGTGACCGACTGACAGTTCACCGTAACGGAGGTAAATGCCCTCGGGTTTTTGCTCGTCAATGATTCGTTCTGCTGCTTCCCAACCTTCCTGCAAATCGATTTCAATTTCATGTCTGCCCAAGTCAGCATGAGTAGGCTCACCTTGCATAAAACTAGAAAGAGCCGATCGACTTTTCAACTCATCGATGACACCCCGCAAATACCAATAACCGCGCAATTTTGGCCGCAACCACCGCCAAGTTCCCCGCATCCGCAGGCTTTCGAGTAAATCAAGAAATTTTCTCAGTCCCAGTGCCAGCCAATCCACAGCAGCCGGCCAGAAAAACGTGACCGCCACCACAATTTGATCCACCAGCGAGTCAGCAGTTTCGTAGACTGCTACCGGCAGTATCGGTCTAAGTTCCGGGTGTCGGTGGCCGATCAAAACATCCGATCGCCCTTCCTGACGAGCTCGGCGGAAAGAGCGATCGAGATTGTTGGTTTCGTGTTCGTAATGAAAGCCCACTGCTTCAGCAGCCACAACAAAAGGTACATCAGCTTTCAGCAAACGCACCCCAAACTCGTAATCTTCCCCGCCGCAGTCCCCGAAAGCCGAATCAAAGCCATCGAGACGAGCAAACAGTTCTGCATCCAAAGAAAGGTTGCCGCTGAGCAAATCTTGATAAGTAAATCGGTGACCAGGCTGACTCATCTGATAAAACTTGTCTTCCCACCAAGCCCGCACATGTACGCCAAACAATGTAGTTCCTCCCTGCAACTTTGGCGGATAAGGACCCATGACAGCACAGCCCGGACGCACTTGGTGTGCCCGCGCGTGGCTTTCGACTAAAGACGGCAGCGCTTCGATGTCATCGTCCAGAAACAGCAGCAATTGCCCGGTAGCCGAAGCTGCTCCGGTATTGCGGGCGATGGAAGCACTCCGGCAATTTACCTCCATCGCGTGCAGTTTAAACGGAGCTTTGTAGTCTTGTAACATTGCCAAAGTATCGTCAATGCAACTATCTGCGACTACTGTAACTTCCATTAGGTCAATCGGATAAGTCTGCGAGTGCAAAGCATCAAGAGCGCGCCGCAGCGAAGAACTTCGGTTGTGAGTGGGAATAATTACGCTAACTGTTAAATTTTCCATATTTACATTATCAAAATTAACTTCATCTGCATTTCATCTGCATTTCATCTGCATTTCATCTGCGGTTAAAAATAATCTAAAAATCCCTATTTATTGCTCCCCTTAATTTCTTGCAACCACTTGCGAGACACAAAATAAGCCATCGGGCCACTGACACAGCCCCGCAGTTGAGCCAAAAGCAAATCACTAGGGATAGAATCCGCTTGCTTTCGCAAAGAAGCAATTAGTTCAGGAATTTGTTTGTACAACAGCCATGACAAGGCTAACACAGGCACACTGAATTCTCTGTTGATTACAAACATCCGCGTCCAGAAAGCATAGACTCCGATGCCGTAGCCTTGGAGCGTTTTTCGCAATTCTTCCCAAGTGCGCCGATGGCGGTGCCAGCTCAATGCTCTCGGCTCGTAGACAATGCAGTAGCCAGCGCGCAAAATGCGGGCAAAGAGTTCACAGTCTTCGCCACCCACCGTGGGCGTTCCCGCCCCCAAAGCTTCGTCAAACAGGCCAATGTAGTCGATCGAACTTTTCCGCAAAGCCATACTCGCCGAAACTCCCACAAGATGCACAATCAGAGGATTGCAGTGCGCCCCATCAAACACTAGGCGCTCAAATCCCCGCCCGTGGGGGCTGTAGCACTCAAACCATTCTTGGGCTTCGGTTTCCAGTTCCAAGGGCATCACCAGCCCCGTGACGCACATCACTCGTGGATCGCTGAAATTTCGCAAGAGCGATCGCAGCCAGTTCGGATCGGGGGCAGCATCATCATCTGTAAGGGCTACGAATTCATGTTTAGCTTCGCGTAAAGCTCGGTTACGGGCAGCGCTGGAGCCTGGTACGTCTTCCCGCACATAGCGGACTTGTGGGTAATTTTTGACCAGTTCCTTGGTAGCGTCCGTGCTGGGACAATTGTCAATTACTAAGTATTCCTGACCCTCGTCTGGGAGCTGCATCAGCGCGTCTAGACAGCGCCGCAAATCTTCCGGTCGATCGCGCGTGCAAACCGCTACTGTGGCGAGCGACAATGCCTCCACCGACCCCCGCTCATCCCATTCTAGAGTGTCGTAGACCAAGTTTTTCCAGAAGTTGTCACCAGCACAATTCCTCAGTGTTTTCCGTAATTCGTCACCGCCAATGCGGCCTCCGACTACGTGAAAAAGAGCTTGACCGATCGGTTTTCCGTGTAGTCGAATTAAAATTAAGGCTTTGCTGTAACGCTCCTCAACCGTAATTTCTGGCGGGAGTTTGGAGATTTCCAGCTCAAGAATAGCTGTTGCCATTTTAGATTTTAGATTTTAGATTTTAGATTTTAGATTTTAGATTGCGAAAAAATCTTAGATACTCCGTATATTACCGGATGTTTTTTACCCGAAATTGTTTTATGGAATAGCAACTTCTCAATGCCATACTTGCCGAGCGCCGATCGCGAATCAAACATAAAGCCTCATTTGGTTATGGCTATTATTTATTTTTACTTTCGATGATCCGCTGATGTCAAGTTTTTTTCCTACATCATAAGATTTTTTTTATCGAAAACATTCGTACCTCAATGCACGTGTCAATTGCAGCCGTTATTTGCCGTCGGCGTCCTCCCCAGTCTCCCATTAATACCAAATCTCACAACCAGATTTTTTGATCAAACCGGGTTTGTGCGATCGCCCCTCATTTCAGCTTTAATTGCCATCGGGTACTATTCTCTAAAACATACCCAACAATTAAACACTCTCGCCATTAAAACTTTGGCGGTTAAACCGCGCACGAATTAGCTGAAAAAACGTCCACAACTCCACCCTAAATAAGACGCAGCAATGATAAAAAAACAGGAGATTACAGGCTGATTGGAGACTGAACGAGCTGAGATTACTTCTGGCAAGCTCGTGGTATTTTTATAGGATGAATATCATCTCTTGTCGGGGGATTTATGTGGCTATGTTTGGGGTAAAACAAAAAAACACATCGTTTTGTCCCCTAGTCAAGGAGAGAAATAAACAAACCTAATTATGGGCCAGTTAGCCGATTTTAGATTTGAGTTTTGATACTTCGGCGAGACTTTGGGCGAGCCGTCGAGTCCAGCTAAGTCGAGCCGCGCTCAGACGTTGGGCGAGCTGTCGAGTCGCCCTCAGTCGAACGATTTGAGATTTACTTCACAGATGAATCTGGAGCTTGAACAACAGTCTAAAACTTTTAGCTGCTGGCGATTCCTGTCGGAAACTTATATCCGTTTTTGGGCGGCGTCAAAAAGCCATTTAAACTCTCTCCTCGATAGCCACAAGGTTTGCTTAGAAGAATGTATCAAACTTTTACAAAGAAACCGATCAAACTCATAAAGCCTCTCTCTGCCCTGACAAAAGCAGTTAGCTAGCACGATGCTGGTTCTCCGTTTTTCAGATTGGACTATACACTGCCCTCAAAACCCTAAAAATGAAGAATTGTAAAGTTTTATCAAGATCTTTGGGCATCTGAATTAAAATCTTCTCATAAAAAAGACTAGCTTTTAGCAGGCGCAAATTGTGGAAAAAGGTTTAAAACTCAGAATATGAGATCGAGTTCGCTACTCTTACATGGTGCAATAAAATGTAACTTTTGATGCCAGAACCAGTAGCCTGAACTTTGTCGAAGGCCGAATGCCCGTCCGGCCAATGCCTTCGGAAAATCGCTTTCTTGGCGCTGCATCAAATCTTAAGTGCAATTACTTTCCTTGCACGAGAGCCGGAGCCTTCGAGCAAACATTTAACTCCAGGGCTTACGCACCACAACTTTAGATAAACCGGGTTTTTTTTACCGGGAGCGAGGGCGGCAACAAAGTGTTTTCGTTCATCAAACCCGGTTTCAGCGTCCGAGACTGAACTCGATCGAATGAATGCAGTCGCAACCAATGTTTAAAAGTGGCGATACTGCAAGTTGCGTGCAAAGCAGGGAGCTAACCGCAGTGATGGATCTCGATTGTTTACCTTACGGCGCAGGCCACGCACAGGAAGGGGTCTGTCTGCTAGTCCGAATGGGGCCGCACCGCATTTTACTCGACTGCGGTATAGAGGATATTGCACCGCTATCAGCGACACTAAATCGATCGCTGCCAGCCGATTTTGTGGTGTGTACCCACGCCCACTCTGACCATGCCAGAGGTTTGCTAGCACTCCATCAATCTTTCCCCCACTTGCCAATTTACGCCAGCGAAGTGACAGCGCGACTGCTACCGCTCAACTGGCCAGAAGTGGCTCATCAGCCAGAGTCCAGGTTCTGTCAGGGACTGCCCTGGCAGTCGCCGCTCGAAGTGCGCCCAGGACTGAGCGTGCAGTTGTTCCCGTCGGGCCATTTGCCCGGAGCGGCGACTGTGCTGCTGACTTATGCAGCCCCGCACCGCACCTACACAGTGGTTTACACCGGCGACTTTTTCCTGTCCAATTCTCGTTTGGTGGAAGGTTTGCCCTTGGGAGAACTCAGGGGCATGAAGCCTGATGTGTTAATTTTGGAAGGCAGTTACGGCACGGCGCGCCACCCTCACCGCCGACAACTAGAAAATCAGTTAGCCGATCGCATCCACCGCGCCATCGCCGACGGTTACTCGGTACTGCTGCCCGCCCCGGCTCTTGGTTTGGGGCAAGAAATGCTGATGCTGCTCCGCAGTCACCACTACTTTACTGGCCGCGACTTGGATATTTGGGTGGACGGCACTGTCGCCGAGGGGTGCGACGCTTATCTGGAACTGTTACCCCAATTTCCCACCGCCGTCCAAAATTTTGCTCTGCACCAACCTTTGTTTTGGGACGAAAGGGTGAAACCCCGCGTCCGCAGGCTGTCTGCCGAACAACGCCCCGGATTGGGAGCCACGCCCTGTATTGTGATTACTGACCAAATAGCTGATTTGGCTTTGTATGTTGCCGATGGCACACATCCTTGGATTTTGCTCGCCCCTCAAAAACCAGGATATCCCGTCAGCGACTGGCTGGGCAACAGGCCCGAATCTGGAGTCACAAGTGTCGAAACTTATCTGCTAGCCGAACACTGCGACGGGCCCGGGACGACCCAACTCATCCACAATTTGCGTCCCCAGCACGTAATTTTACTCCACGGTTCCCCTGCATATTTGGCTGACTTGGCTAACTTGGACGAGCTGCGAAACCGCTACCAGTTGCACACTCCGGCGGCCGGAACACTTGTCGAATTGCCGATCGGGGAAATGTTTTTGCAGCCCGCTATCCCAGAAACTAACTATGAGGGAGAAGTCAGCGAATTGGGGACAGAGGTAGCAATTAGCTTGCCCAGTCCGATTACAGCCGATCCTCGGTGGGCCAATTTTGCCGATACCGGTTTGGTAGAAGCGCGCTGGCAAGGCGAAGAACTGGTACTGCGGGGAATCTCCCAGCGGGAACTCCTTTTTCAAGGCAGCGCCGTTCAGACCAACCTCGAATGCTGCGGCAATTGTCAGCACTATCGCAGCCAGCGCTGTTGGAACCAGTCCAGTGCTTTGTTTGGCTTTAAAGTTACCCCCGACGGTTACTGTCCCGTGTTTAAAGCGATACCGGAGTCGGAACTTTTCCTAGATGGCGAAACAGACGGCGAATAAGCTGTCGGGCATCTAGAAACCAGCCTGCAGGCCTAGAAAACAAAAGAACAGCCCTGGACGCAACCAGACAAAAAACCCTGTTTCAGCAGAGCTAGGGTGTCGCGCATTGAATTTTTCAACTACTGTGTATTTACGCTGTTGTCCCGTGGGCAGCAGATCCCGCCATCAAGCTTAAATTTAAAGGCAAAATAGTTTATGTGGTCACAACCCAGAATATTTTCGGCCTCAACCGGATTTTTTGCATAATAATTTCTCCACAAAAAAGGGAGAAAAGTAGTTTTCTTTTCCCCCAAGTTTTCCTTGTGCCTCAAGCGCGAGCTCAAAACTATTCCAAATTCGAGTCCGGGTAGTGATTGCGAATTTGTTCGGCTTCGGGACAATCGTCAGAAACTAGGGGTTCGCAGTTAGTTCGGGACACCGAAGCCAACTTCTGGGACACAGCTCCAATACTTTCGAGACGCACCATTTCTTCCCAAGAGCTGATTTCGTCTTCTTCGTCGGTTTCGTAGCGCAGCGTGACTAGATCCCCTTCAATATCTAGGATACGAGCGCGCTCTATCCAACGTTGCTGATCTCGAAGAAAAATAGAAACCTCACGACCATCACAACAGAGTTGATAGATTTTGCGCTGTAGCATTTGTCAGTTCTCCTGCGCAGTGTAACTTGCTTAAAATATGGTCTGTTTACCGTAACGTACTTTGGGTTTTACATCGGAAGGCACAGCCGTATGGACTGGCCAGTTTCACGTTTTCCGCAACTTTTGTACCGATGGGAGTTACCAAATTTGATTTTACCACCAAATCTATCTAGTACGCCATTTATCCAATTACAGGTTCTGCAGCCAGTGGCATCCCTCGTGAGAGGCATTTGCCAGCATAGATTGGAGCATTAGGACTTGACGACAGCACCCGATTAACAGCGACAATAACAACAGACTCTGCCTCAAAAATCTCGCTCTCTTTTGCCTCTACTTCCCCAGAAACCTTTTGTTTCGACGTTTGTTCGATCGCCCACTAACGCCTCTTGGCTCAATCTCAAATCTCAAATCTCAAAGCGAAAGCTCTAAAGCGACACTCAAACAGCGACAATAAAAACAGACTCTGCCTCAGAAATCTCCCTCTCTTTTGCCTCAAGTCCCCCATAAACCTCTTGTTTGGATGTTATTTCTAGCCCCCAGTACCCCCTCTTAACTCAATCTAAAATCTAAAATTTAAAATCGATTGTTCGATCGCCCACTAAAGCCTCTTGGCTCAATCTCAAATCTCAAATCTCAAAGCGGAAGCTCTAAAGCGACACTCAAACAGCGACAATAAAAACAGACTCTGCCTGAGAAATCTTCCTCTCTTCTGCCTCAAGTCCCCCATAAACCTTTTGTTTGGAGGTTATTTCTAGCCCTCAGTACCCCCTCTCAACTCAATCTAAAATCTAAAATCTAAAATTTAAAATCGATTGATCGGAGTGTGATAAAAATCACTGACAGCAGGCAGCCCCTAAATGTAGAAAATGGTGGCGGCCAACAACTAGCTTCAAAACGGGCAGCGGAACCTGTGGCGGTTAAGCTAAAAGAATTGCGGTTCCGTTCAAAACAAATTGGAGTCATCGCTCGTGCGTATTAAGGAGGCTAATTGATGGTGTACGCAGAAAATTGGTCGCAGCCGTCTATCTTGGAGCTAGCGCGATCGGGCAACTTTCAAGCCCTGAATTACTGGATTGACAGCTTGCTGCGCCCCGAAGGGATTTATGCCCGCGTCGAACAGGCTCAGGCCGGCTGCGTCCAAATCCTCCTAGAATTCCAGCGCGAATTTGCGCCAGAGACTACATTACTCGGGAGCACTCTCCGGGAAGGCCTAGTCAAATTTATTTGCCACCAACTCTGGAGACTCAACTCGCCAGCAGTAGAAGGAGTGCGAATTCACGCGCGCTTGGCTGGGGATGCAGACATTCTCTGGAAACAGTCAGTACGAATTGTCACTCCGGCAAACCGCCAGCGGCGGCGTTACCGTTCCCTACCGGTCGTGGATTGGGTTAAATTTAAAACGTATCGTTCTCTGCTGCTAGTGGGATCGGCACTTGCATCATTTATTTTAGGGTGTTGGGTCAGCTACCACGAAGCTCTCACCCTGCAGTCAGTATCTCCAGTATCCGGGTACCAGCAAGCTGCGGTAATGTCGGGGCCGCCTCCAAAACGTGCGGATACGGTGCAAGCGGCCTTAGAAGTGGTACCAGTAGTACAGCAAAAGCAAGTTGCTAATCGTTACGACCCAACAGTAACGCTGATGTTCGGAGGAAATGTGAATCTATCGGATGCGCTCGGAGCATCTGCTGCCAACGATCACCAATGGGCTTTCGCCAATATGGATGAGTACCGGCAAGCAGATGTGGCGATGGTTAACCTAGAAAACTCCCTGACTCGCTCTACATTGGGCTCTGCCAAAAAACAATTAAATTTTAAAGCCGATCCAGAATCGGTGAAAGTATTAACAGCCGGAGGAGTGGATATTGTCAATCTGGCAAATAGCCGCGCTATGGATTACGAGGAACCTGGGCTGGTGGAGACTATGAATACTCTAGATAGTAGTGGGATTCAACACCTGGGAGCCGGCAGAGATATTAAACAAGCGAGGCGTCCAGATATTATTGAAGTTAAGGGTCAGCGAATTGCCTACCTCGGTTATTACGATGCCGAGCTTAACGTCGCCGACCAAGGGAAAGCGGGCACTAACCCCCGCCGCAACAATCGCGTGGCCGAGGATATTCGAGCTCTTAGGGGTCAGGTAGACTGGATTATTGTTAATTACCACTGGGGAGTCGAATTGGCAGATTATCCGGGGGACTGGCAGATTGATTTGGCTCGGTTCACGATCGACCAAGGAGCTGATTTGGTAGTGGGACACCATCCCCAGGTACTGCAAGGTGCAGAAATTTACAAGGGCCGTCCGATAGTTTACTCGCTGGGTAATTTTATATTCGGCGGGAATGCTCGCAGGGATTACGATACCGCAGTCCTGAAAGTATCGCTCAAAGACAGGAATATGAAGGTAGAGTTTCTGCCTGTGGAGGTGAAAAAGTTTCAGCCGAAGGTGGTGAAGGGAGCCGCAGCCGATCGCATTCTCAAACGTGTCGAGCAAATTTCTAGTATTTTCGATCGACCGATGCAATCTTCTGTAGTTCTCGATGCCCTAGTCCAGCCAGGAGCGGCATCAAAAACTCCAAATTCTCCATTGCCAGGAGCAGCACAGAGCGGTACATACCAGCCCGGGCGAGGTTCCGGGGGAACCTCCGGTGAAAGCACTCAGCAAGGGCCCGGACAACCCAAGCCTACTTTGATTTTGCCGGCTTTGCCGGCTGCGCCCCAACAGCCGGACAACTCCTCATTTTTCCCGAACGGGACGGGGCCTGCAATTGAATCAAACCCACCTCCGAATCAAAATTTGCCGCCGCGCATCTACCCCACTCAACCTCAAAATCCCAGCCGGGAACCAGAGCCGTTTACAAAAGAGCCATTCATCAAAGAGCCGTTTATTTCGCCCCCTTCTCCCAGTCAAGGAGCAGTGCCGAGTCCCCAAAGCTCTCTTCCCCCCACTAGGGCTGTATCTTTTGAAGTCGCACTCAAAGGGCAGCCGACCTCAGCGATCGTACCAACTACCCGCAGCAACCGCTCCAAACAGCCGATCACCCTGCCTCCCATAGCTGGGAGCATTGGTTAGCCGGTGAGGGCGGGAGCGAGGATGCAGGGGGAGGATAGGGGTGGTAATGGGTGAACATCAAGATACTAGCGACCAATTATTAACGATCGATTTACTGACAACCAATGATCAATGACCTACTACCGATGACAAATGTGTTTGCGATCGCGCTCAAGCAAAAGCAGTACAAAACCTATATCCTCTCCGACGAAACGGCTAACTCTACTCTAGAAGTTGTGCCGGAACGGGGCGGTATTGCCACTAGCTGGCTGGTTGAAGGCAAAGAAATCTTCTACTGGGACGCGGAACGGTTCGCCAATCCCGATCTAACTGTACGTGGCGGGATTCCCATCCTGTTTCCCATCTGCAGCAATCTCCCCGAGAATACTTACACCCACAAGGGAGTCGAGCGTAAGCTCAAACAGCACGGCTTTGCTCGAGACTTGCCTTGGACAATAGGTGAACAAGTTACGGAGGGTTGCGCCGCTCTTACGCTGATTCTCGATAGCTGCGACAAGACGCTGGCTGTTTATCCCTTTGATTTCCAACTAGCCTTCACTTATCAGATTAAAGGCAATTCTTTGGAAATTTTTCAGCGATACACCAATCTGTCTGCCGAACCCATGCCGTTTTCTAGTGGTTTGCACCCCTACTTTTTGGCGACGGACAAATCTAAGCTCCGCTTTGAGATTCCGGGGATGCAGTACAGAGATCAGAACACCCATGAAAAGGGTTACTTCACCGGGGTTTTTGACGAGACGCTGGATGAAATTGATGTTTCCTTTGACGAGCTCACTGGTCTTGCTGCTACTGTCACTGACGCGGCGAGCGGCTTGCGGCTCACCCTCAGTTACAACTCCAGCTATGGGAAGTTGGTTTTCTGGATGGTGAAGGGCAAGGATTTTTACTGTTTGGAACCTTGGACTGCTCCTCGAAATGCCCTCAACACTGGCGAACACTTGATTTATTTGCAGCCGGGAGCGACTTGCGAGATGCTGGTTCGCATGACTGCAAATTTTATTTAAAAAACACTTGCTATTTCAAATGAGGGGTGCTACTATTAGAAATTGTGTGCGGTAACAATGTTTTCGCGGGTCGCTAGCTCAGCGGTAGAGCATTCGGCTTTTAACCGATTGGTCTCGGGTTCAAATCCCGGGCGACCCATAAAAATTTGTGAGTTAAGAATTTTGAGTTTTGAGCTGAATGCTCGGAACTCAAAATTTTGTTTTTTGAACTTTTAAGTAAATCTGGAAAGATAGTGCGCGATCGGTGGCAAATTGTCTTAATATTATCGTAAGAATTAAGCTTGTCCAAAATTCACTGCCCAAAAATCACAAATAATTAGGAGGAATATCTATGGCGCTTGTACCTATGCGATTGCTGCTCGACCACGCGGCTGAAAATGGTTACGGCCTACCGGCTTACAACGTCAACAACATGGAGCAAATCCAAGCGATCATGCGCGCTGCTGACGAAACCAACAGCCCTGTGATTCTGCAAGCTTCTCGCGGCGCTCGCTCCTACGCTGGCGAAAATTTCCTGCGCCACTTGATTTTGGCAGCAGTTGAAACCTATCCTCACATTCCCATTTCCATGCACCAAGACCACGGCAATGCCCCCGGCACTTGCTATTCTGCCATGCGCCAAGGTTTTACCAGCGTGATGATGGACGGTTCTCTGGAAGCGGATGCTAAGACTCCCGCCAGCTACGAGTACAATGTTCAAGTTACTCGCGATGTGGTGAATGTTGCTCATTCGATCGGCGTTAGCGTTGAAGGCGAACTCGGTTGCTTGGGTTCTCTGGAAACAGGAATGGGCGAAGCAGAAGACGGCCACGGCTTTGAAGGTGCGCTTTCTCACGATCAGTTGCTGACAGATCCTGAACAAGCTGTTGATTTCGTCGAGCAAACCGGCGTTGATGCTCTAGCAGTCGCGATCGGCACTTCTCACGGCGCTTACAAGTTCACTCGCAAGCCGACTGGCGAAATTTTGGCAATCAGCCGCATTGAAGAAATTCACCGCCGCTTGCCGAATACTCACTTGGTAATGCACGGTTCTTCTTCTGTGCCCCAAGAATTGCTGGAAATCATCAACAGCAACGGTGGCAAAATCCGCGAAACCTACGGCGTACCTGTGGAAGAAATCCAAAAGGGCATCAAGTGCGGTGTTCGCAAGATCAATATCGATACTGACAACCGTTTGGCGATTACCGCTGCGGTGCGCGAAGCTTTGTTTGCGAAGCCCGATGAGTTTGACCCCCGCCACTTCTTGAAGCCGTCGATCAAGTATATGCAGAAGGTTTGTAGCGATCGTTATAACTCTTTCGGTTGCGCCGGTCACGGTACAAAGATTAAGCAAGTATCTTTGGATGATTTTGCAGCTAAGTATGCTAAGGGTGAATTGAGCTCTTCTGCTAAGAAAACTGTGGCTGTTTAAGAATTTTAGGTTTTAGATTTTAGATTTGTCTGAGGTCTAAAGTTTGGATTGCCGGGTAGCTTTGAAGTTGCCCGGTTTTTGTTTGTGCGATTTTATGTATTTAGTTACTGGGCGATTGAAATCGCTACTATACAAACTAAGTCTGCCTCCGCAGACTAAAGAATCAACGAGGCATTAAGGTGACAAAGTAGGGCGCACAACACGAATCAGTTTACCTTGCAAAGATTCTTCTGCTGTAATAGCCGCGTTGATTCGGTTAGCCAGCGCTTCCCAATTGCGATCGTTCGTACAGGCAATAATACCAGCATGATGTGGCTGTATGCGGTGCAACCTAAAGAAATCTTTACGGTTTTCGGTAATGACGGCACGTTTTTCGCTACTAGCAAAAGCTAAAACATCCGGGTCAGGAATTTTCTGATTCGCTCTACCTGCTTCTTGGACAGTCAAAACATCGTGTCCTAAAGCTCTCAGTAATTCTACAACAGGATAGGGGTATTGCTCATCGGCATAGAGACGTGCCATCGGCTACAAATCCTCGTCCATCACTTTATCGTTTTCCCGAAGTTCTGTTTCAATTTCATCGGAGAAAGCTTCAGCATAGGCCCAAGCGTTAGCAATATCAGTAGCAGAGAGTAATCGATAGCTTGTGAGTAACTCGGCTTCGCTATAGCCAATACGACGAGCTTCTACAAGTCCCCAAACGGTGATGCGAGTTCCAGCAATGCAAGCACTTCCGCCACAGACATCAGGCGTTTTTTCAATACCGCGCCAAGGAGTGATTTTGCCTTGAGTGAGGAGTTGAACGACTTGAGCTTTTTCGTCGTCAGAGAGTGCCAGGAGTTGAGGCTCTAATTCTTTCAGCGTCATGACAAACAATGGAATTGCGACTACCGATCATTCTATCGAACCGATCGCCCTATTTACCCGATCGCCCATTGCCACTTCTAGTAATTTGGATGAAGCGCGACAATGTAAGCAATGGTTGTATAAATTACACTGTATGGGCGATCGCATATTGCTTCAACACAGATGAAATCGTGTAAAAATTTGCTTGTTGTTCAATCAAGCAGCGCCGCGATAAAGATTGCAGCGCATTTAGCACATCTGAAGCCGGAATTCTGTCATTTTCTAGCAATTTTGTCCGGTTGATTGGCTGGCTTTCTTTCGCTAACAAGGAGATTACTTGTTTTTCTAGTTCGGATAGGCGATCGAACTGCTGCTGTAAAACATCTTTCAAATCTTCGGGCAACAATATAGTATCATTTGGTAATAGCTCTGTCACGCCTCCTCCCAAGTCTTGAATCAGATTCGCCACGCTTTTTAACCATAGGGGGTTGCCTTGGTAGCGATGAATGAGAGTTTCACTGTTGTCGATTTCTTCTAACCCATAATCTCTGAGTATTCCCCGTCCGGCGGCGATGTCTAAACCTTTGAGTTGTAAAGTACGAATAGAAGTGTTTTGGCTTTTAACTTGAGCCACTTCTCTCGGCTGTTCCCAACCGATTAAGAGAAAGCAGCTTTGATGGGATAATTTTTCTATTTGTTTAAATAAAGAGCGATATTCTTCGCATTCAGGTTTGTATTTTCCTGCAAATACCCCCCTACAGAAAAGGTTGTGAACGTCATCTAAGACGATTAAACAGCGATGGTTTTGTAAATACTTAATCAGCGGTAATCGTTTTTGGTTTGTTGGGGATAAATCTTGTTTTTCGGAATGGGAAAAAAGCTGTATTAGGTTAGATTGAAATGTGTCTAGGGTGGGGAATTCGTCTAGAGTGTACCAAACTGCGTACTCAAACTCGTCTTTGATTTGTTGTACGAGTTGGACTGCTAAGGTGGTTTTGCCGATGCCGCTGATACCGGTGAGGGTTATGAGGCGGCTGTGTTGTTGTAGAATCCAGGTGGTGAGGGTTTGGAGTTCGAGGGGGCGATCGAAGAAATCACCCAACTCTGGCATTTCGCTTAAATCTTGATGTATAGTTTTAGTTTGTTTTGAGTTAGATGTTTCCTGATTTGGTGGGTTTGAGTTTGGTATATTTGGCGGGTGTCTAGCTTCTCCACAGATGTTGAAATTACCGATGGCTACAACGTCTTGTGCAAAGTTTGAAGAATTAGAGACTTGGAACCTCTCCATTGTGGAGCGAAAATTTGTTTTACTGACATCTTCCCCTAACTCCTCTGAAAGTATCTGCCATAATTCCGATCCGATTTCCCTGATGCGACTTTCAGAACAGTCAAAGTCTTTCGCTATTTCTTTGTATGTCTCGCGTTGTAGAGTTCCCCGCAGTACCGCTGCTTGTAAATCGTCAAGGTGCTGACCTGTTTTCTCGAAAACTATGCGATCGGCGACATTTAACATTTCTTTAAGATTCATCTGGCAGGGAGATGCGAGAGTTTTGTGTATTGTAGCTCACAACGGCCAACATTTTCGTACATTTTCGTACATTGTTGTACAAACTTAGATTAAAGTTAGAGTCAAAGCGAGGGAGAAGTGGCGGCAAAATAGAACATTATTGGGCTAGACGAACCTTTAATTTATTAAGGATAATGGAACAAGTATTAAAAGGATAAATTGATTTATGAATTGGGAAGATTTTGCCAGTAAAGCAGGTGAAGAAGTTGTAGAAAATGTTGTAGAAAAAACTACGGGAATTGATGGAAATACAGTCAAAACAGTCAAAGCGGTTGCAGAAACTGGTGCTGCGCTAGGCGCGGCTGCCAGTGCTGCTACAGGGTTGAGTGTTGCAGCAACTTCAGGAGCAGGAATTACTTCGGGTCTAGCTGCGGCAGGTGGTGTGGTTGGTGGTGGTATGGCGGCGGCTCCTGCGGTATTAGCAGCAGGCCCTGCTTATCTGGGGGCAAAAATAATGAATGAAACTTTGTTCAAAGAGCAATCGAATTTGTCTGAGGAAGAGAATCATGCTCGTGCAGCGGCAAGAAAAGCTACAAACATTGGGGCTGTTGCTGGTTTAGCTGGTGCTGGTGCTGTAACGGTAGCTGGCGGTGCTTCTGGTGCTGCAATTATGGGCACCCTTGCGGGTATCGGTGGCGTTGTCGGGGGAGGTGCAATTGCTGGTACTGCCATAGTTGCTGCTGCACCTGTTGCTGCGGCGGCTGCTGTTGGATACGGAATATATAAACTGTTTGGAGGTAAAGGGTAAAGATAGTTAGTTCAGTTTGACTTTGAAGGTCTAATTAATCTGAAGTTTAGCGGAGCACTTAATTATTATGGATGAGATAGTCAATAAGTTAGCTGGTCTAGGAGTTGCTGGTTTAGTCTTAGTTGGGCTTGTTGCAACCTCTTCTTATGCAGGAGCCGTAGCAATTACAACTTCGTTAGCTTTTTTAGGTGGTCCTTTTGGCATGATTGGGGGCGCAGTTGCTCTCACCTTGATTGCAGGCGTTTCAAGCATGATTGCAAAGGTTGGGGTTGAGACTCTAGCAAAGGCTGTAGTTCAAAAGCTTAAGGAGAGTGGCAGATCGGAGAGTTCTATCATTCAAGAAATCAATAATTTTCCAATGATTACTCAAGGTCTACGTTCCCAACTACGTGAATATGTCCGCCTAGTATAAAAGGAATAAGTGTGATTGCTGCTCTCCATTAGTGCGATCGCCTTTTTTTGTAGGTTGGGTTGACGCTTGTGTCATCCCAACCTCTTTTTCTACGTACAATCTTATCCATTGCCACCATTTAAAAGTGCGCTGATTGCACGGAGGGCGATGCTTGAGTTAAAAAAAGATCGATCGCCCTATGGGCAAAGATTTCTGCTAAAGTATAGCGCGTACTTAAATCAAACAGCCTACACTTGTGGAAAGAATTCCAAACGAGGCCTTAGTAGTTCGTGGCGGTCGCAATCGCCCAGAAGATATTAAACGCAGTACGGCAACTCACCCCAGCGGCATCACGGGAATTTCTGTAGAATGTGCAGTAGGATTATCTGTAGCAGAGTTAGCAGTGACAATCCCTCATGGACAAGTTGGTGTGACGACAGTAGGTGAGGTTCGATCGTTCGATGGAGATGTTATCCGTACTTCTGGCCGCAGTCCAAATCATGCAACATTAACTGGCTTAACACCAGAAAAAGCAAGTCTGCTGCTGACACCAACTATTCCTAATCCATCACAACAATCATCCTGAGTTAAGCAAAAATATGAAATATCCCAGAATCTTTGCAGATTTTCATAATGCGGATGAGCAGGGTCGCCTTCGCCTAAATTGCGTTGGTACCATTGAAGATTTGAGTCGCCAAAATATCAAGTTGGAAGATGGCAAATTCTTAGCATTGTATGACGAAGAGTTAGAAGTCGATGGCGTAGTGCAATATTCAGAAGAGGAAAGTCTTTGGGTTGCAGTAATTGATTGGAAGCAAATTAGGCAGGTAACAGTAGCATTGTCGCCCAATTCCACCCCCGCCAACGTATAATTTGATTGTGTTGTTCGCCGCGACTTCTGAATCTTACCGATAATGCCACATAAAATATTTTTTCAATCTATTCAGTTAGCGATAAAAATTTAAGTAAACATAGCATCGGGGGGGCGAGTTTTGCCGCACTAAACTCGCTCCTAATATCAAATTCTAAATAAATCCTTCCCTTAAACCTTCTGCTTCTTCCTTCGCGTCCTTCGCGTCTTCGCGGTTCATTTCTAACACAAATACCCAATCCAAGTCGGCAAAACCTCCGGCGAACCGTACCACTTCCCCGGAGAACGAGGCGAATGCCAAACCCCCTCCAACACCAGATTTTCGGCCCCGTCCAAAACAGCAGCTTCCACCGGCGTAATTCCATCTCCCCAAGTTTCGCCCTTCCCCACAGTCAACTCGTAACTTTTATAAGCCAGCCAAGTCCCAAAACTGCGCTTGCCAAAAACAGCCTTCCCAGCAGCGCACACGTAGCGCACCTGCGGGTGAAAAGCCCCCGGATAGTGAATTTTGACAAAATCTAGATTTTTGCGCGTCCAGCGCTCTTGAGAGACGTGCGGCGTGCCTAAAGTGATTAAAGTATTCACATAAGGGTGAGCTTCCCACAAACTGGCGTCCTCAAGCACGTCGCCGTGAATCGTGTAAGGCTTTTCGCCCAAATAGATGCGAGAAATCCAGCCGCCGGCGGAATGACCGAGGAGATTGATCTGGGGAACGCCGTATTGCTGTAACATTTGTTTGACCGTGCGATCGAGCTGTCGCAAAATTGGCACCATCGACCGCCCGCCAAAAGTTGGCAACCAATCTCCCTTGCCTAGAGGAACTGTTACTGTTGGGAAACCTCGATCGACCAGAGACTTTTCTAATTCGCGATAGTCGGAAGCAGCAGCAAAATATCCTGGTAAAATCACGGTTGGTAATGGCATTGTCAATTTTAAATTTTAGATTTTAGATTTTAGATTTTGCGGCCGGAGTGCTACGATCTGTTTTTCAAGTTCAAAGACGCTTGCCGAAGCATCCTTTGGATTGCTAACATCTGCCGCTCGTTAAACCTTTTGCTTAGGGAATATCTACTTCTATGGCTCGCGAGCCGATTCAAACATGGTATTTTACCCTAGTTGTCGTTCACTTAGAAGACCGTTTTCTACTGGTACAAGAGCGCAAGTACGAGCAGCAGTGGTATCTCCCAGCAGGGCGAGTGGAAAAAGGGGAGACTTTGCTCGAAGCTGCTATGCGTAATACCCTTGAGGAAGCAGGCATTTCCATCATCGTTGAGGGAATTCTCCGGGTAGAACACACAGTGATGCCTAAAGGCAATGTGCGCCTCCGAGTCATTTTTGTGGCTCGTCCCCAAGATAAGACGCCGCCTAAGAGTAAGCCGGATGAGCATACTTTGTGCGCGGGCTGGTATTCTCTCAAGGAATTAGACCAGTTGTCTCTACGGGGAGAGGAAGTTCGAGAAATGTTTCAATATATGGCAAGCGGCGCTCCAATTTACCCCATCGACTTGCTCACCATCGAGGGAGCTCCTTTTAAAAATTACCGCTATCGCTGGTGAATCAAGGGGCTTTTGAGATTGCCGCCACAGCCTCCGCGTACAACGCGCACCAACTCGATCAGTTTTGAGTTTTTTGATCTCGTAACCGAATTGGAAACGCCGATCAATCCGTTGGCTTGATCGTGTGTAATGAAATAATTAGGCCCCTGAACCCGAAAAAAGACGGTATAGCAACGGCGCAGTCTGTTTTTTCCATCGCCCCAGTCCGGCCCGTCTGAGGCCCGGCTCACCATTCTCAACAATATCTGATAAACCGCGTATAGGATTCGGCCAAAGGGATTAGGCAAGAAAAACAATGGTTTCAGCAATTAACAACGTCCTCACCCTATTTGCGGTTGCTATACAAGCGTGGAACTAGGCAAAAAACCGGGTTTCTAGGCTTGAGTGCTTGATGTGAGGGTCGCCAAATCTAAATAAAAGTCGATCGGGCAATTTCGATACCGACCGTGCTAAAATTATACCTTTGAATTCTCCAACAGCAACTTTTAAAATCACTCAAAAAAAATATCAATTAATAACTATTAACTTCCAATTCCCAATTATCAATTCTCAATTACCAATTACCAATTCCCCATTCCCCATAGTCATGACTGACTCTTCCTCCCTAGCCAACACCCTTTCCGAACCGCTGCGCCAGCCTTTTTGGTGGGCAGCCCTAGCTTCTGTCAGCCTTCACGGAGTGCTCGGAGTAAGTGCCCCAACGCTCTCAAGCATACTTTATGGTGGAAATTCCTCAAACAATATTCCCGGTTCTGTCGGCTTGGTAGAACTAACTCCCGCAGAAGCCGGTCGCCTGCCACAAACCATACCACCGCGCGCGTCTAATACGCGATTTACGCCATTTTCGATCGCACCAGTTCCCCTTCGACCCGGGCCAAAGTTAGCCCCGCCCTTGCCCCCCGCACCGGATACCATCAACTTGCCCGCCATGCCGCCGGGAATGCCGCCTCCTGGATTCTTTTCCCCTCTGCCTTATCCCTCTCTCCCGCCGTTAACGGCCCCAACAGCCCCGCCACCTCCCAAAACTCCATCCCCAACAGTCAGAGCCCCCTCCCAGCCAATACCCACTTTCGTCCCACCCGTACCTCCCAGCGGTTTCCTTTTCCCACCCTTACCTGGTAATTTTGATCGCAATATCCCGCCACCACCATCGCTGCCAGAAGCGCCCCAGCTTCCCGGCGGCGGCTCGGAAGATGAAGCAGAGGCGCTCAAAAAGATCATAGCCAATAGAGGCGGACTTCCACTATTTCCCGACGGAGCTCCAGTCTTTACCCCGGAATTCCCAATTGCCGGCAGGAATGTGGGACCCGATGGAGTACCAAAATTGACTCAAAAAGATCCCAATAAAAGAAATCTCATCGCAGAAACTCAGTCCGGCCAACCGGGTTCAAACTTACCCACCGACAAAGAGGCACTACTTGCGGCTGCACAGACCTATGTTGCTTTGTTTGAGAAATTCAAAAAGGCTTATCCTGACTTGGAAATGACGAACCCGACTCCTGTGAACGTCCCTTATCCCGTAACAGCTTGTTCGCAAAAACTCCAAGGAAGAGCAGTTTTTGGAGCAGTTGTCAGCCCTCAAGGCTTGCTCAAGGCAGAGCCACAGTCGATCGTCCCCACGGGTTACGGTATTCTCGATAATGCGGCTAAAATTGCGATTATTAGCCCTTCTCTAACATTTGAAGCAGCCAGCACGCACAAGCTTTACCAACTGGCTATCGATTTTAAGTACGACGAAAAAGTTTGCAGTGGCATTCCTGTCACCCCAACCAGGCCCAACCCACCAGGCCAGCAGCAGCCAGCGCCCGCCCCGACAGCCCCCAGCAGACCAACAGGTCAGCCGCTCACCCCAGGACCTGCTCAAGTGAAACCGCAGTTTGAGAAGCCGCCGGCCGCTTCAAACAAACCGCAGCCAGGGCCCCAACCGTCGCCGCCCCCACCAAAGCCAGCCCCCAAACCGTCGCCGCCCGCACCTCAACCGAAACCAGCAGCGAAACAGCCGCCAGAACCTGGGGCGCAACCCGCCGAAGTGTCGCCGCCGGAAGCTGCACCACCTCCTGCCCAGGAAGTGCCACGTGAACCGGAAGCTGCACCACCTCCTGCCGAAGTGCCACGTGAACCGGAAGCTGCACCACCTCCTGCCGAAGTGTCGCCGCCGGAAGCTGCACCACCTCCTGCTGCTACTACCGAAAATTAATGGCTAATGGGGAATCGGGAATTGGTAATATCAAATCTGCTGTTGCTTCGCTATTGTCAGTATCATCTCATTGTTCGCGATGCGTTGCAATGGCAGGGGTTTTTTATGGCTAGGAGTATCAACACTTTGGACAGTTTCAGGTCTTACGCATGGGGGCTAGAAGCCCGGTTTCTACGAGTTTTGCCAACAGAAACGAGAAATATAGGAAGAAACCGGGTTTCATCAGTCAGCCTGCGTAAGCCCCCGCTGGCGTTGTTAGTTAGATCGTAGTCTAAAACCCTTGATTTTCCGGTGGAATATCCTGTGCCTTGTAAGCGTTGTTTGCTTTTATAGGATAGCCATGAAACCCCTTACCAATTACCAATTACCAATTACCAATTACCTCTCAATTGTATTGAACTTTATACATTTGGAATAAGTCGCCGCTTTGCTTTTTTACTACCTTAGCGCCCGCAGCTTTAATCATTTTTTCCCAATCTTCAATTGTCTCTAAAAATACTTCGCCGGCTCGATAAGTTTCCAAAATTGCCCAATCTTCTGCTAGAGGAGCATCGGGGTTGAGGACATCAAAAACAAAATGACCGCCCGGTTTTAGTACCCGCTTTACTTCTCCCATCACAATACTCCAATAGTCTATGGGATAGTAACAGCTAAAGCCTGTAGCGAGGCATAAATCGAACTGAGCCTCCTCGTAATTTAACTGGTGGGCGGGAGCCCATTCTACGCCTTTAAACAGCTTAGAATTGAGCTGAGGGCCGCGAGCGTTTAAGGCGTCTCGCGCTGCGCTGCTGATTTCTTGACCGTAAAAATATGCCTCCCAATCCCGCCAAGGGTAGATGAGAAAGCTGACTCCGCAGCCAATGTCTAAACAGCGCTGATTTTTTTGAGGTTTGGCAATTTTCCAGAAGGGAGAAACTGTTTTTTCTTGGAGAGTTCCTGCAACAGATTCTAGGAAAATCGGCATTGCTTCGACTTCTTCGGGTAAAGCGAAAGCTTCTCCTCGGTATTCGCGATCGAATCGAGAAGCGACTTGCGACAGTAAAACTTGCCAGCTATCTGATTTTCCTTTAGCAAACCAAGTCTGCTCCTGACCCGCTACTGGGCGATCGGACTTTTTAGACATTCTTGAATTACCTTTTAGAAGCTTTGAGAGCTTTTGTAAAGTTTTGGCGGTAAGGCTTATTAAAAATTAACGCGGGCCAGAGCAGCGAGAGCTTCAGGCGGTTTGTAAAACTTCTGTCGAAGTTAGTGCGATCGAAACCATTCCAAAATTTCCAAATACCGCCACCGTAAGCGATCAGCAATGCCAAGCTAATTAACGTACTCATTTAAAAAACCCCTAAGCAATGGATAGGATTTTGGGTCAGCTAGTCAAAGCGCTACCCTTAATCTATCATTTATCAGACGCCAAGGCGCAGTGATAGCTGTAGTAATTCCACCTTCAGAAAGAGACTTCAAAATCCCCGCTTGCCACAAACTTAAAAATAACACCCCCGAAATAGCTTTCACCGAGCAAGCAAGAAGGCACTTCTGTCAAAAGTCGAGCATTCTGAGGACTTATACGATTGAAGAATTAAAGAATTGGGAATGACTGATGACAGAAGGGTTTCGAGCACGGGCCTACAGTTGCATTCTTTTTTTGAACTGGTATTACCCAACATCCCCTACAAATCCGAGCTCGACCGGGGGATTGGTGCGATGCTGCAAGTTCTAATTCGGTTGAAATCGGTTGCTGTTGGGGGACGGCCTGGCCAAACGGGATTTACCAGACGTGTCACTACTCGAAGATATTTAAGTAAGAACTGATTGCTGGTGGCCGACGAATTACAGCAGGCAAACTTTTTCTAGCGGACAATAGCGGTAGAGAGCTTTCTAAGCAAGGAGGATTTTATGCGTGCAGTGCTCATGGCTGGGGGGTCGGGAACGAGGCTCAGACCCCTGACGTGCGATTTGCCCAAACCGATGGTGCCGATTCTGAATCGCCCGATCGCAGAACACATTATTAATTTGCTAAAAAGGCATCAGATTACGGAAATTATTGCGACGCTGCACTACCTTCCCGATGTCATGCGCGAATATTTTACTGACGGGACAGAGTTTGGCGTTCAAATGACTTACGCTGTGGAGGAAGACCAACCGCTGGGTACGGCTGGTTGCGTCAAAAATATTGCTGAACTGCTCGATCGCACTTTTCTGGTCATCAGCGGCGACAGCATCACAGATTTCGACTTAACCGCAGCGATCAAATTTCACCGCACTCAGCAATCCAAAGCCACGTTAATTTTAACTCGCGTTCCCAACCCGATGGAATTCGGGGTCGTGATTACCGAGGAAAATTACCGCATCAGCCGCTTTCTGGAAAAGCCTTCTAGCAGCGAAATTTTCTCCGATACTATCAATACCGGCATTTATATTTTAGAACCCGAAGTCTTGGATTACCTGCCGGTAAATCAGGAGTGCGACTTCTCGAAAGACTTGTTTCCCCTGCTACTGGAAAAAAATGAGCCGATGTACGGCTACATCGCCGAGGGTTACTGGTGCGATGTCGGCCAGCTAGATGTTTACCGGGAATCTCAGTACGACGCGCTGCGGGGAAAGGTCAAACTGGATTTGAGCTACTACAACGAAGTTCGATCGGGAATTTGGGTAGGTCAGAATACTTTTATTGACGATAGCGCGATCATCGAAGTACCGGCCATGATCGGCAACAATTGCCGAATTGGAGCCCGAGTTAAAATCGATGCCGGTACAGTGATCGGAGATAACGTGACAGTCGGGGCCGACGCCAACCTCAAACGTCCCATCGTCTGGAACGGAGCAATTGTCGGTGAAGACGCTCATCTTAGGGCCTGCGTGATTTGCCGGAGTACCCGCGTAGACAGGCGCGCTCACGTCCTCGAAGGTGCTGTCGTCGGTTCAATGTCCATCGTGGGAGAAGAAGCACAAGTGGGGCCAAGCGTGCGCGTCTGGCCGAGCAAAAATATTGAATCCGGCGCTCTGTTAAATCAAAATTTAATTTGGGGAGAACAAGCTAAGCGGAATTTGTTCGGTCAGCGTGGCGTTCAAGGACTGGCAAATGTGGATGTTACCCCGGAATTTGCGGTGAAATTGGGCGCGGCTTACGGCTCGACTTTGAAACCGGGGACTTCGGTATCGGTTTCTCGCGACCAGCGGAGCATTTCCCGGATGGTTTCGAGGTCTTTGATTGCGGGTTTGATGTCGGTGGGAATTAATGTGATCAATTTGGAATCGACGGCAATTCCGATCGCGCGCACGGTTTCGTCTACGATATCAATCGCCGGCGGCATTCATGTTCGCATTTCGCCCGATCGCTCCGACCACATTTTAATTGAATTCTTCGATATCAAAGGCATCAATATTACTAAAGGAGCTGAGAAAAAAATCGAGGGAGCTTATTTTAAGGAAGATTTGCGGCGAGCTCTAATTCCCGAAATTGGAGAGATGACGTACTTTAACCAAGCTCTCGATGTTTACAACCGCATTTTTGAGCGCCAGATGAATGTTGAGGCAATACGCTACAGCAATACTAAGGTGGTAATCGATTACGTTTACGCGGTTTCTGGAGCAATTTTGCCCCAAATGCTTGCCAAGTTCGGTTGCGATGCGGTGGTACTCAATGCCAGTCTCAAGCAGACTTCTCTCAGCAACGGGGAACGGGAATATTTGCTTGACCAACTCGGCCGGGTGGTGAAAGCACTCAGCGCTAATTTTGGAGTGCAGGTATCGGCTAACGGCGAACAGCTCATTTTGGTAGATGAGTCTGGGATTGCGATTCGTGGGGAAATGCTGACGGCGTTGATGGTAAATTTGATGCTGACTTCTCATCCCAAAGGTACAGTAGTAGTGCCGGTGCACGCGTCTTCTGCGGTGGAGGCGATCGCCCGACGCTATCAAAGCCAGGTAATCCGCACGAAGGCGAACCCAACTGCTTTGATGGAAGCCGCTAACAGGAACCCGAATGTGGTTTTGGGCGGCAGCGGCCTTATGGGTTTTATTTTCCCGCAGTTGCATCCCGGATTTGACGGAATGTTCTGCATTGCTAAAGTGATAGAAATGATGACGATTCAGGAGCGATCGCTCGGACAGATCAAGGCGGAACTTCCCCGCATCACCCACCGCAGTTACAGCGTCCGCTGTCCTTGGACTATCAAGGGTTCGCTGATGCGACATTTAGTAGAAACTCATTCGCCCGATCGTCTAGAATTATTAGATGGAGTGAAGATTTTTAACTACAGCGACGACAATTGGGTATTAGTTTTACCCGATGCTAGTGAACCGACCGTTCATATCTTCGCCAACAGTGAGGATCGAGATTGGGTATCTGAAACGTTGAAGGAGTACCGTGCCCTCGTTCACGATTTTGTCAGTCAAGCCGAGGCGGCGGTTCTCCAAGATAAATTTGGTAACGTGTAATGCGTAATCGGTGACAACTAATAGCGAATAGCCCAGAAAAATCAGTAATCACCAATTACAAATTTGCAATTGGCAATTCCCAAAAGCAAGACGCACAAGTCATCGGTACACGGATAGCTATTTTTTCCTTCTTCCTTCTTCTTTCTTCCTTCAACATCCAATTCCCAATTACGCACAGATAACAGATGAATAGCTGCATTTTGATGGCGGAAATAATTCAACAACCGCAACTCCGTTATACTCCTGACAATCAACTTCAAATCGCTGAGATGTTGGTGCAGTTTCCCGGCCCAAAACCAGAAGATCCGCCCGAACATTTGAAAGTGATAGGATGGGGAAATTTTGCTCAAGAAATTCACGAGAAATATCACGAGGGCGATCGCGTGATTATTGAGGGGCGGTTGAGCATGAATACGATCGAAAGAGATGGTATTAAAGAAAAGCGCGCTGAACTGACAGCTCAAAGGATTTACAGTGTCGGCGCCGATGCAATGAGTTCGGCTCCCCCAACTAGAACCGCCCCGGAACCTGCTCAAATTCGCGACAGTGCCCCGGCTAATGTGCCGAGCAATGTAGTTCCTTTAGGCTCGCGGAACCGCAGTTCTAACACCGCTCCAGGTGGCGCTAACCGCACGTCTAGTTCGGATTGGAACTCGCATCAGTCTTCTAATTCTGAGTCCGATCGCCCGTCGGGTTCGTCTAACGAACCGGAAAATCCCGATTACGATCCGATTCCGTTTTAAAAATTAGGGTGCATCACTTTACGAGCGATCGCAAAACTTCGCCGTTCGATCGAAAGTGACGCACCTTAATTTAAGGGCGATTCCCTACGGGATAGCTTCGCACGCGCGTACTTCAGGAAAAAAACGGCGATCCTCTTCGAGGGCTGCGCTAATTACTTTGGCTGAACTACGAGCTAAATTGCAAATTTTACAGCTCGATTGTCACAACTTTTTTCTTGCTTTTTTCGTCGCGCAGCACGACTGTATTGTAGGGTGATGTATCCGTCCCCAGCGGAATTGGCAGCTTAAAGCTGCCGCTCTTATGCTTAAGTTCGCCTAAATCTATGCTTTTCGTTATATTGCCATCTGTTGCCAGATAAGCGGTAAGTTCGCCTTTATAATGTTCAATCAAAAAGTCTCTGAAGAAAACGACTTCCCCACCCTCCTCGGCATCGATAGCAAGGATGACCGTACCGCTAAACGTTGCGCCTTTTTCTTCTTCATCAACCGTCGCCATTTTAATTTCCGAGGGGTCTTGACCGGACATATCTGGCATAAATTTTTTCTCCTGAACTGAGCGCAATAATTAACAAGAATCTTACCTGACGCTAGGGGCGATCGCAAAACTCTTAGGACGTATTTCTGCATCGGTCTTGCTTCTGTCTGAGGTTATAGAAGCCCGCGAGCGCGCATTATACACCAATTACTCTCAATTCTTGAGTCACTAAGTACAGACCGTTAAAATTTTCTATTCTATAATACCCCCAAGTCTCGCAAACACCGCCGCGTTAATTCGATTCGATATTGAGCATCCTTAGTCTGGAGTTTTTAATTGATTGGGTGGAGAATCAAGCCTGATGTTTCTGATAATTTAAGAGCCATCGCACTTCACTCAAGAAAGGGCGATCGCCCTTAAAGATTATTCTTTCCAGTAACGGGTTAAAATCCGCATTACTTCACCTGCTAGAGGGGACGGTAAAGGCGGACTCCATTCACCAACTTCTGCAAAACCCAAAACGTGCAGCAGATTGATGATGCTTTCCACTCCTTTGGGAATCCCGCAAATCAACAATCGGATCGGTTGCTTTCCGATGGGTGCGTCGGGAATTTCTTCGCGCAGGAGTTCGGGAACTGACTTTGGCTCTGATATCATAAGTTTTAACTACACAAATAGTCGGATAGCGATCGCCCTTGAGTTTTCGAGGCAAAGGGGCGATCGCTTTTCCGTTTGTACATTCTGAGTATAGGTCATTCTTCCAAGTTAGTCAACTGCCAAACTCAAAAAAATACCCGTAGCGGTTAATTAAAGGAGAGTGAAGGTTGCGGGATGGTAACATCAGCTTGCAAAGTCGTGCCCAGTAGTTGAGAATCACCAGTGATCCGTTGGAAATTAGCAGTTGTGATGGCCGAGCGCAACATCAGCAATAAGGAGTTGGCTGCTTTGATAGGAATGCACCCAACTTCCTTTTCTCGACTCAAAACCCGCCGTCGCCTCACGAGAATTGACGAATCGACTCTCAATGCTCTGTGCAAAGCACTAAACTGCCAACCGGGAGATTTAATGGTGTATGAGGAGGAAAATTCCGATCGCACTTAAAAAACCGACTGCGATCGTTAGCAGTAAGGTTGACAGCGACGCACCCTACACATTCGTGAAGCGAAGCTATCCCGTAGGGAATCGCACAATTTCCACTGCAAAAACGCGAGCAAACTCAGCGACAACGAGCGATCGCACTCGATCGACCTCAATTCCCGGGATAAACTGCTCTAAACTGCCAACAGGTCGATCGGGAATCCCGCAAGGCACAATTTGCCCAAAACCGGCGAGATCGGGACAAACATTTAAAGCAAAACCGTGCATCGTAATCCAGCGGCTGACTTTAATGCCGATCGCACCTACCTTGCACCCATCCACCCAAACCCCAGTCATACCGGGAACCCGCGAACCCTTCAACCCCAAAACTTCCAGCACCCCCAGCAGCACTTCCTCCAACTGTCGCAAATACCAGTGCAAATCAGGCTGGTGGCGCCGCAAATTTAAAATTGGATACCCCACCAATTGCCCCGGACAGTGGTAAGTCACCTCGCCGCCCCGCTCAACTCGGTGCAATTCCGGCCCAGTTTGGCTTGGGTCAAATTTCAGAAATTCCAACTTTGCTCCCAGTCCCAAAGTGTAAACCGGCGGATGTTCCAGCAAAATCAGGACATCGGGCAAATCTGGATTTTCCCGGCGTTCTTGCACGAGTTTTTGCTGGATTTCCCAAGCTTGCGAGTAGGGAACTTGCCCCCAATCGAGGAGTAAGCAGGGTTGTGCATTTAGTTGTTGAGGGATGAGAGGAGAAACCATGCAAAAAATCAATAGTATTTTTACGGAATATTGGCCCAGCTTAAATCAAGAATTGTCAACATATAATAAAAGATTTGGAAGATAAGTGTTTTCCAGAATACATAGTGCTACTGTATAAAATATACCCAAGTTACAGAAGGGAGGGAGCTCTATGAAGCTTGTTATCCAGGGTAAAAATATAGAAATCACCGATGCGATTCGCGAGTACGTCAATCAAAAGGTGGAAAAGGCAGTTAGCCATTTTCAAACTTTGACGACGGAAGTGGACATACATCTATCGGTGGCTCGTAACCCCAGGATCAATCCTAAGCAGACTGCTGAGGTGACAATTTATGCTAACGGCAGCGTGATTCGGGCTGAGGAAAGCACGGAAAGCCTGTATGCCAGCATAGATTTGGTTGCCGACAAGATAGCTCGTCAACTGCGGAAATTTAAGGAAAAACGCCACGACAATAAGACCCAGAGTAGTGCCAAAACGGTTACGGTAGTTGAGGAACATCCTGTAGTAGCGGATCTGATTGGCGATCGAACTCCCGAACTTCCTGCTGAGGTGGTACGGACTAAGTATTTTGCTATGCCTCCAATGACGGTGCAAGAAGCTTTGGAACAATTGCAGATTATCGATCACGATTTCTATATGTTTCGTAATGCGGAAACAGGCGAAATTAACGTACTCTACGAACGCAAGAGTCACAGCGGCTATGGAGTTATCCAACCCCGCCACAGCAACGGTAACGGTAATAGCAAAAATGGCAAAACTGCCGAAAGCGCTACATCTGAAAAATCGAGTGTTGCGAAAAGCTAGATAATTGCTGACTGCTAATTGTTAATGGCTGCAAGTCGTTAGCAAAAAAGGACTAAAGTCCTTACTACGAACCACGAGTTTTTAGTAAGGACTTTAGTCCTTTCTTGGTTTTTTAATATAATGATTCGTAGTAAGGACTTTGCGGATATTTCCTATAGAAAATGGATGAGCGTTGCTCCGCCCCCAGATTTAGCTAGATAAATTGCTCTCACCTCTGGCACGCAGTTCGAGAATTGTCACATTCTAGGAGTGCCCGAACTTGGGTCATACGCACGGCGAGGGCTACAAATCAACGTCTTGCAAACCGAACAATATATTGAGTCTGATGTTAGTCCTACTTTCCCCAATATCTCGATTGTCGAACTGGTGAATCAGTACACTCGGCCGAGTCAATTTGCTGCCAGAACCCCCTCTATTCAAGATTTTAAAAATTTGGTAGAGGAAAATCTCTACTCTCAGAACTTTCTTCCTCACTAAAAACCGTTAGTTCGCAGTCATAAACTTAGTTTTTTCTGGGTTTTTTAGAAAATGAGGCATGAGGACTTTCGTCCTCACTACCAACAATATATTTAAGCAAATCCATCTAAATTTTGATGGTTTCTAAAGCTTTTAGTGCTTCTGCAACGTGTGCTTTGAAGTCTAACATGGAGTCAAAAATATGCTTGACAACGCCTTCTTTGTCAATGACATAAGTTACTCTACCGGGCATAATCCACAGGGTAGGGGGAACGCCGTATAATTGCCGCACTTTGTTGCCCGTATCACTCAACAAAGTAAAAGGTAACTGATATTTGGCAGAAAAATTCTGGTGCGATTGTTGCGAATCTTCGCTAATTCCTATGACTTCTGCACCTGCGTCTTTGAAGACTTCGTAGCTATCTCGAAAAGCGCAAGCTTGGGTGGTGCATCCGGGTGTGTCGTCTTTGGGATAAAAGTAGACTATGACGTTTTTTTTCCCTTTAAAATCTGTGAGACTGACTGATGTGCCAGTTTGAGATGGTAAGGTAAAATCTGGTGCGGTGTCTCCTACTTTGACTGTCATGTTTTTTAACTGAGTAGCTCTGTTTGGGTGAAATTTTAACTTTTGTTATTGTACTGTCTTTTGTGACGAATAGTTCGCAGGTGCGATCGCCAGATTCGATATCATCCCATTCTTGCTTTCTCGCAATCCTAAAAAAAACCGTTTTTACACAATCTGGATGCAGCCAACGATTCACAGTTACGCGGATTAATTCGAGAGGCTTTTTTGAACCGCAGATGAACGCTGATTAACGCAGATTGTTATTGAAAATTGGAGGGGCGGGGCTGAATCGTTAACACAAAGTTAATTGTTATCGGCCTTTAGTTAAATTTTTTAATTCCCGCCATATTGGAGGCATTTGACCGGAGTGTGTGCGGGGCTGGGTAAGGATTCCTTGAGTGGGACTGAACAGCAATGATAGCACAAAGAATCCCGATGCAACTAAAACTATTGCGGGGCCGGATGGTAAGTTATAGAAGTAGCTGAGATACATTCCGCTAATACTGGAAATCACTCCGATTATTGCGCCTAAAATCATTACTTGGTGCAGGCGAGTCACTAGGAGATAGGCGGTACTTGCGGGTGTAATTAATAGGGACAAGACTAGCACTACGCCAACGGCTTTGAGGCTGGCAACTATTGTGAGGGCGATGAGTACCATCAGTCCAAAGTTGAGCAGGTTTACTGGCAAACCTGTTGCTTGCGCTCCTAATGGATCGAATGTGTAAAATAGCAGTTCTTTGTAAAAGACTACTACAACTAATAATACTACGGCGACAATAACGGCTGTGTCGATCGCATCTTCGACAGTCACGCCCAGGATGTTGCCGAAAAGAAAGTGGTTGAGGTCGATTTTGTTGTCTTTTTGGACGATCGTAATTAAGGTGATGCCGAGGGCGAAGAATGCGGAAAATACGATGCCCATTGCGGCGTCTTCTTTAATTGTCGATCGAGCTTTGATCCAAGCTATGATTACTGTACTCAAAACTCCGGCAATGAACGCGCCGATAAAGATATTTGCTCCGAGGATAAATGCGATCGCCAATCCGGGCAAAACCGAGTGGCTGATGGCGTCTCCGAGCAAGGCCAGCCGCTGTACCATTAGGTAGCTGCCGACGATCGCGCAGACGATGCCGACGAGAATGGCAATTACGAGCGATCGCTGCATGAATCCGTACTGCAACGGCTCAATTAAGGTTTGTAGCATAAAATTTATAACATCACAGTTAACTAATGACTAACAACCAAAGCAACCGGCTTTAAGGGGAGATTGATCGTTGCCAAACCCAATATTACCCAAGAAACTGAGTTCAAAAACGTAACTCGTAGATTAATGACTGCTGGCTAATTAAGCGGCTTGTCCGGCAAAAAACATTACTTGTCCGCCGTAGGCGCGGTAAAGGTTTTCTTGGGTTAGCACTTCTTGGCGGGAACCAGCGGCAATCAATTCTGTATTAAGCAAAATTAAATCATCAAAATTGGTAATTGATTCGCCTAAGTCATGGTTGACTACTAAGACGATTTTCCCGGCATTTGCTAGCTGGTGGAAGATGTCGAAAATGATATTTTGAGTTTTTTGGTCAACGCCGACAAACGGCTCGTCAAAGCAGAAAATAGCGGCTTCTTGGGCTAAGGCTCTCGCTAGAAATACTCGCTGTTGCTGTCCGCCGGAAAGTTGTCCGATCGGTCTGTCTTTGTAAGCACTCATGCCTACTCTTTCTAAGGCATCGGCAGCGGTGCGGCGGCTAGCTGCGGAGAAGCGGCGAAACCATCCGGCTTTTCTGACTCTTCCCATCATCACGACATCCCAAACCGTGGCGGGATAGTTCCAGTCAATTTGCGATCGCTGGGGCACGTAGGCTACTGTTTCGAGTCGATCGGCGATCGCTTCTTGGCCCCAGGTAACAGTGCCGCGAGCTGCCGGAATTAAGCCCAACATTGCTTTGATCAGCGTGCTTTTGCCGGCACCATTGGGGCCAATAATACCCGTCAGCCTTCCCGGTTTGACGGAAAGATTGATATCTCGGAGTGCCTCTACCGTGCGGTAGTTTACTGCTAAGTGCTTAACAGCGATAATTTCAGTGTCGGTAGCGCTGTCTTTGAGGTCGCAAACCATTTTAGACCAAGGATTCTCGTTGGGCAATGCGGCGGTATTCATGGGGGTGAGTCTATCTCCTTTTTATTAAGTTTACTGTAAAAATGAAAAGAATATGAAATCATCGGTAAATAGGAATAATCTGGAACGCAGGAGAGGTAGATAATGCGACAGTGCCAGCTCGAAACCCCTCAAACCATAGGTTTGGCGGCGAAAATCTCAAATCGGTTAAAACTGATATCTTGCACCCTTCTCAATAACAGGCAAGATGCCTGTTCCACAAAGAGTGAGTCTTCCTGTGGGGTGGGCAAGATGCCCGCCCAGACAAGGGTTATTGAGAATGGTGCAAGATGTGAGCTAAAACCGACGGCAATTGTGAAGCAATCCGATAAAGGAGAGTTTAGCGGTGAGTCGGGGATTGAAACCGCCGCCCCTGGATGGGACAAGTCCAAGGCATTTTGGATTAGAACTATTGCTTGCGGCATTTTGACTGTGGGTTTATTTAGTTGTGCTTCAACCCAGGGCGATCGCCTCTCTCCACAGGCAGATGCTAAACCCAAGGTAGTTGCTACTAGCACAATTATTGAGGATTTGACCGATCGAGTAGCGGGTGGCGAAATTCAGCTAACAGGAATTTTGCAGCCGGGAACCGATCCTCACGTTTACGAACCGGTGCCAAAAGATTCTCAAGCTTTAGAACAAGCTAACTTAATTTTGTATAACGGTTACAACTTGGAACCGGGATTAATTAGGATGATGAATGCCGCCGGAATTAAGGCGCGGAAATTAGCAGTAGGGGAAGTTGTCAAGCCTTTGCTACTGAATAAAGAAGGCAATACCGTACCCGATCCACACGTTTGGGGAAATGTGGAAAATGTAGTTCAAATGGTAGAAGCAATTCGGGATGCGCTAATAGACCTGTCGCCGGAAGATCGGGAGAAGTTTACGCAGAATGCTGTGAAACTTACTGAAGAGTTAAAACGTTTGGATATTTGGATCGAACAAGAGATTAAAACAATTCCCGAAAACCAGCGCAAATTAGTAACAACTCACGATGCTTTTCAATATTACAGCCGGATTTACGGATTGGGAATTGCTGACAGTTTGATCGGGATTAGTACGGAGGAACAGCCGAGCGCTCAAACGGTGCAAAAGTTAGTAGAAGCGGTGAAAGCTGCGGGAGTACCTGCTATTTTTGCCGAGACTACAATTAACCCGCAACTGATTAGAACTGTGGCGGAGGAAGCGGGGGTGAAATTGGCGGCGCAGCAACTTTATTCGGATTCGATTGGGGCGCCCGGAAGCGAGGGCGATTCTTATGTGAAAATGATGTCGGCTAATACTCGCACCATCGTCGAAGCTTTGGGGGGAAAATCCACGCCTTTTGAAGTTAGCAAGTAGCAAGTAGGGTGCGTCGGAGGAGTTTTATTTTCTCTGCAGATAGGGTGACAGCTAGCTGACGCAGCCTACAAGTTTCAGTAGGCTTGCATTGCATAAGTCTTTGATTGATACAGAAACCGCAGATGCAAGGCAGATAAACACAGATAAACGCAGATTATTGAAGGAATTGAAAGCTTGGGAATGCAAGAGGTCTAGTTTATCTGCTTCGACAAAATTAAATTGAGCACGTTCAACTCGTTGGAACTTAAAAGATATTTATCTGTAAAAATCTTTTCTCGACTTTGCTCTAAACTGTAGCTTCTAAACACGATAAATGGGAAGTCTCGATACTTGTGTCCGATCGGCATTACACTATCTACAGGGTAGATCGATCGCACATAAGCCGACAAAATATCCCGAAACCGCCTATCTTCCGGTTCTTCCAGCCTGCTGTCAGCAAAATACTCTTTCATTTCCTCAGCGCTGACAAAAGCAAACAGCGGTATGGCATAATAGCGATCGAACTGCTGACTCTGCTCTTCAAAATACTGAGTTTTCTCCACATCGCTGTTGAGAAACTGCAAAAGCTCGATCGCACCTCCTCTAATTGCCGATCGTAAATTCTCAGGGTAAGATTTGCTATCCCTGATGTGCTCCATTTTTTGCAGCAACTTAGCATCTAAACATTTCCGAATTTCCCTATTCAGCGCCATCTGGTAGTTTTCCTGCAAACTTTTATCAGCCAAAGGCACTAATAACAAACTACCACAAACATGACCAATCTCTAGATTACCACAACCCAACAAACCCTCAAGAGGATTGCACATCTGCAAAAACTTGCGATTAAAATCATCCCGCAATTCCAGGTAAGAATCGCCCGTTACACGAGACTTATCAGAATTTTTCAAAACAAACTCCGCACAGCTCAAAAGCTCCTCCAGACCTTGACAAACATCCTGTAACAACTTATTTCCTGGGTTGCTGCGATGTTCGCTTTTCAAAATTTTAATTAAAGAAGCCATCTTGCTACTAAAAGTATCGCCCACAGCAGAAATCGACTTCCCGCCAATCGGAATCATCAAAAACTTTTCCCTACCCAAATATCCATATCCCACAATCCGTGTCATCACCGCAGTCTTAAGAATTAGCAGCAAATTCAACAAACTCAACTTGCTTTCTTGTAGCGAAAGTTCGGCATCATCTGCATAGTAAACTGCTGTATCAGACAAGTAAAAAACCAACTCCTTAGCTTCACCATCCAGCGTATTACCGTGTTCATCTTCCCCACGCCCGCGATAAATCACCTGTATGACTTCCATCAGATTTTTCTCAATCTGAAAGCGGGGAATATCCACTAAAATATGCTTATTTTTAGGGAAAGACAAGCCGCGACTTCCCGATGCAGTCATAAAGATTACTTTAACTTTATTTTTGCACTTTTGTATTTGCTCTTTCTCCTCTTCCGAGATATTCGCGTGGACTTCCAGATAATCTTTATAGCGGTTAAATTCTCGTTTTTCTTGAATTTTATCAATTAACTCCGCCAATCTTCGCTTATCCTGAATGTAGACGATAATTTGTTCAACTCCCGGTATTGCTAACCGCTGATTGATATCTTCAATTATTTCAGACTGTACTGATTTAACTAAATCATTTTTGGGATTTAAAGCAGTATTTTCAGTAAACTTTACAGCCTCTACAAATACCTTATAAGTTATCTCTAAACTGCTAGCGGGATAGGAATTCGTATTGATAACTTTAGCAGCTAACCGTTTGAATTCAAAAGGTATGACTTGCAAAGGCGGGATTTCCTGAGCATTTTTATCTACATTTTTGAAATAGATTTTATCCGGTTCCGGCGAGGTATCGCTCAAGTGCTGTTTGATGACATCGGGGTCAACAATCGAAGCATCTGCTACAATAATTTTAGTATTAAAACCGTGCCGCTTATCCGCCAACTCATAATCTTGGACAATTTCCGTAATTCCTGACAAAAACTCCACACCCCCATCATCTCCCGTAACTTCATCTATCATGATGAATAAGTGTTTAATCCGGCGGGATATTTCCTGCATCTTAGCAGAAACAACTTTTCCTGTCCGTTTATTGAAAACATCTTGAAATATCTTTGCAAAGTGTTTTAAAGTATTTTCCCCGTTTTCAGTTGCTTTCAAAGACTGGATAGAAACCGTGGCGATAATATTATTAGAAATTTCACCATTATTAATCAGGGCATAAACTGCATCGCAAGTGCTGTTTAGCACTCCCAGAGTTTTGATATTGGTTGGTTGAAGTACGGTTTCCCCTTTTCTTTCAATTTGCCGCTGGTGATATTCTCTTCTCTGATTTTCTGGATTGTCTTTGAGGAAACGAACTGTTTTTTCTGTGAAATCCTCATTGCGATTATTTGATTGGTACCTGATGGTACGCCGTCCCCCATTGCTGGCAATAATATCAGAGTTTGTGTTAATACAAAAAAGGCGATTATCAAAAAGTAAATCTGTTTTTTTGTCTTTAAAATTCTCGATGATATCTAAGTTTACTTGCTTGCGGGGACTGACATAAAAAAACAGGAAACCATCGTCTATATGCTTTTTGAGGAAATTTGCGATCGCAGTTGTTTTACCTATTCCCGGATTCCCCGTCAAAAAAACGTAAGTTTCATCAGATTCCAGTGCTTTGACAATTAATTCAGCGTGAGCATTTCTCAGATGCGATCCGCGCGAAACTTGCAAATCATCTGCCAGTTTATCTGATATAATATCGATGGAATTAGCAAAACCATCAATCCGCTCAGTATGAGGTATAAAACTAGCCTCTTTCCCGATTGCTAACAAATCATCAACAAACTTCCTGCCTTCTTTAAAACTGTGAGCCGCGTTGATTTGGATAACTTTGAAAAATTCGCTCCGAGCAATGTTAATATCTTTATATGTATCTTTATTTTTGTAAATTTGCGAACAAGTTGACAAAAAGTTAATTTTGTCTTTACCTAGCGAAATAGCATTAACAGTGCGATCGCTATAACCGACTACATTAAACAATACCTCAGCATTGCTTGAAAGTATATCTGTTTTTTCCAAAAAATTATAGAAACTGTGAGAGTAGCTACCCGCTTGAATTAACTTCGTGGTTTCCTTATCCTGATAGTTAAAAGCTTTAAAATAGTCTTGCAACTCCTGTGAAAAATCAATTCCTAAAGTGCTGGTATCGATTCCCAGGTTAGAAAACACACTTTTCGATCGCAAATAGCTAATTTCTCTCCCCAACAGTTTCCGCATCACCTCAACTTCATGCAAATCAGGCATCTCAGTAGCAGCCGGAGAAAACACAGATAAATCAACACACAAAATTCTAAATTTCTTACCTTTTTGTAGCAGCAAAAGCGTATCCGCCCACAGAAATTCACCCGTTTTTGAGTAGCGATTGATGTACAAATTAATGTCAGCAGTTGATAAACTAGGTTTCAGGGCTTCGAGTTGCAATAAAACTTCTCTAAAACCTTCTGTATCCTCTTTAGCATAAGTTCCAATGCTGTTAGTTTTAGTAAAACTGCACTGATAGTACAAAATTTTTAACTGCTGTGGTTTTCCACCAATAGCTTTCAGGTACTCCCGGAAAAAATTCAAGCCGCCCAAAAAGCCTTTCTGTAGATAAAACAAGCTCCATTTTTCAACTATTTTAATGTTAAAACTGCTTGGGATATTATGCGACTTGATAATTTCGGCTACCATCTTGGAAAACTCTATCTGCTGCAAATCTCGGCGGTAAGAATCGCCGAAATTGTGAGAGATTTTTTCCTCCTGAATGCCAGCCAGAATCCCGATATTAAATCCAACTTCAAAGAGGCGACCGAAGTTTGCTGCTATCATTATTTTAGACCTCAATCTGCTACATTTAACACTTCTCTTACCTTGTTCAAAAATGCCAACGAATTAAAAGTAGCACTTCCATCCGCGTGACTGAATTCAGATAAAGCACCAACGGATGACTCGCCAATAATGCGACCAAACGGATCGAGTTTCAAGCTAATTTGTTGGCGTGCTTCGTACTTAGAAAAGTGAAAAATTGTCAAATAGTGCAATAAAGTATCTTTAATTTCACTATCATAAATCAAGCCTTGGCGAATATTTTGATCGTCGAGAATTCCCTCGTAAATATTCAACAGTGTCGAATAGGAAATTACCCCATTGTAAAAATTCTTTTCCCCTTGTTCTACTGTAATCCCATTAAACAGATTGAAAAACATCGCGGCTTGCTTGCTCGGATCTGCAAATAAGTTAGCAAGTTCCGCTGTATCTTGAATATAAAAAGATTCTCCCCGATGCTTTTGGGGACTGTGAACGTAGTATTTATCAAGGAATACCGGATAAATTCTAATATCTTGTCGCTCTCCTTTCAAGGTGCGGATAATATCTTTGGACAGGAAAAATAATTTCTCGTCTTCATCATTTTGAGTAATGTGCAGCGTACTCATATAAGGTGCTTGCGAGATATACAGAAAATTTCGATATCCTCGCTTGTACAACTGGCTGACAATATCTTCGAGAATTGATGGTTGAGTATAAAGATGCTCAAGGCTATAATTTGCGGAGAAAGTTTTCAGCAATCCGACTTGAATAGTTCCGTCTTCGTAGCGCCTGATTCCGTTAACTTCGCCCAGCAAACAGGCTTTTCTCGATGCGCGATTATCGCTCCTACCTTTTCTCGCGTCGCTGTCTCTTGTAGATACTGCAATAATCGCTAAATTATCCAATTCTGGAGATAGCTGCACGTTGTTGAATCGAAATTTTTTAGGAAGTATTGAATACAGCGAACTCAAACCGTTTCTGATTTTAAAAGCACTCAAAGTGCCTCTGATGCGGAATCCCTGGGAGTTGGTTCGGTGGTTTTCACTCAAAATGTGAGATAATGTTTTGGAAAGATGCCTCATAAACTTTTCCGAAGGGAAAGGATGATCGTGGTCGCCTTCGTGAATTCTAACTATCGGCACGAATGTATTATTTGGTAATTTTTTCAACAAGATTCGCAAGCAAATATACGACAGCAGCAAAACCACAAACTTGTAAACAAAAGCTGCTTCTTGTTTGAAACCTCCTTGGCTATCTAAGCGTCGGTATTCGTAGGGAAACACAACTAATTTACCCTTAAAATTTTCATTTAAAATTTCTTGAGAACGCTTGGCAGTCGGAACCGAAAGTATAGGCAAAGCCTGGATACCTTTGATGCTGTATTCCATGCTGAAACTTTGGAATTCATCAGTTGAGAAATAGCGAATATCTTCAATGGTAATATTGACTGGCAATTGACAAATAGCTTCGGGGCTGACATTCGGCTGTCCCACGGAAATATACTGAAGGGTTTCCTTGGGATTGCGCTGCACTACTTCTTTGAAAAATTTACCCGTTGTCAAAGTATTATTTACTTTTCTGAGGATGCCTGTTTCAATTAAGATGTGTCGCGGTTCTGTGCAAGGCTGCAAAATAGTTTTTGCTTTGATGAAATCTTTCAAAAACTTTTTGATGCTGTTGATTTTTGTCTCGATATTAAACTTCTCAAACCCTTTTAGGAAATTGCGAAAGAGCTCTTTTTTCGCATCTTCGTTAGATTCATTCAGTACGGGAAATACTTTGCGATCGAAATTGGCGATCGGATCGTAATCAAGTTCAGATTCGGGGTTATAATTTGGATCTAGCGGATTGCTGTTAGAAGCAAATACAAAATAGTATAAAAATGCTATTTTTAGTACCTGTCGAAAGAAAGTTTCGTGATAAGCTGGTTCCTCCAAAGCGGCTAGGTGTTCCGGGCTGTCGGGATTTAGCACATTGAGATTGTAGTCAAATACGCTATCTGCGCCGTGGGATGGAACTGGATTGCCAAACTTGAGTTTTAAGCCAAAGACAAATTGGCGATCGCCCCCAGAAGTATCGGTCGTTTCTCCCAGATTACCTGCTATAATCGGAATAATGGGCAGCGCATCCAAAGCTTCCGATCGCGAAAACATATCTTTATAATTAATCTTAGTCTCCTGATAGTTAACCAGATAGTCTCCCTCAACTTTATCAGCGTCTTTGATATACTGTTCTATCAACCGCAAGCGCCGGATCAAATCTCGTAAATAAATGCAGCCTCTGTCGTTGGCTTTATCTGGGCTGACGTTTGCTAAAATATATTCTAAATAAGTAATTTTTGCTTCTTTTTTTAGTTGACCTATAGTTTCTTTATCGACAATTCGCACTAATCGATGAAAACTAGAAGTTTCATCTGTCAACATTTCCTGAAGCAGTCGATTGAGTTCATCATTGTCATCCTCAGTCTGAGCTTTTTCATCAATATAATTTTTTAAACCTTCTTGCAATTCTTGTTGAAAAATATTTGCATTCCGGACAGAAATAGTAACTTTGTGAAACTTGAGCAAGGAATTGCTTCCAGTGCCCAAGGGTTCCAAAGTTAGCTTCTTTTTTTGCAAATTGTGATGTTTTTTGTCGAAATCGTATTTGAGGCCTAACTGACTTCCACTGCCTTTAAAAGACTCTAGAGGACTGGTTAAGCTATTGACAAAATTTTCAATTGCAACACTTTTTCCTAAAATTGATTCTAATTGCTGCCGCAAACACTGTTGAATCTCCCTGATTTGACCACCAAAATGCTCTTCAATTTCCGGCTGTAAGTTAACAGTGGCAGAATCTGCTTGACGTTCAAAATCTCCCAAGGGTTTTCGCACTGGTAATTTTGCAACATCAGCAGCAATGGCATCAATATCAATTAACAAGCGACGGGAATAGTCCGACACGCTAAATGGGTTTTTAGTCTGCAATGTTTCTAAAATCTTGTCCAGCAAATCGCCATAGTCAACTGGAACTAAATCGCTGTCATCCAATCTTAAGATGTTCACCCTGTTAACCCCTTCAAAAAGCTTGAATCCACTCTTTCACATCGTACTCAGTCCAAACCCCATTTACCCAATAAGGATCGGCTTCAACTAATTGTCGCACAGCAGCCTCATCTTCCGCTTCGTAAATTGCAAAAACTTTTGTTAAATCTTTCGTTGGCCCGATCGTACTTAACACGCCCGATTCCTTCTGCTTAGCCAATCCGGCTAAATGAGCGTCTCGAAACGGAGCGCGTTTTTCGAGAACGTCTTCGCAGTAACTTCCCCACATCACATATTTGGTCACGGTTTTGAGCCTTGGATAAATTTGTTTAAAAATAATTGTACAATAAGAGTAGCAGGATTTGACGAGTTTTTTTAGGATAAAATTGATTAACCGCAGAGGGCGCAGAGGTCGCTGAGGAAGAGAGGGAAGAAGAGAGAGGTTTGTTAGAGAGAAGGAGGTTACTATGACTTTATTAGACATTCGTCTGCTGACAGTTGAAGAATATGACCGGATGACGGAAATTGGTATTTTTGACGAAGATGAACGGGTGGAATTACTAGCAGGACAGATAGTAAAGATGGCAGCAAAGGGAACGGCTCACGGTGCGGCGATTGCGCGCACGAAGGTATTACTGGATAACCGTTTAGGAGAACAGATTTTTGTGCGGCTGCAAGACCCGGTTCGGATGAATAATTACTCGCAACCCGAACCGGATCTTTCTGTAGTTATACCAGATCCACTTTACTATGAAGACCACCATCCAATTCCTTCAGAAATTTATCTGATTATTGAAGTTGCGGATACTACGCTGAGAACGGATTGCGGGATTAAAGCGAAAATTTATGCTGAGTCGGGAATTACTGATTATTGGGTTTTGGATGTGAATAATCGGCAACTCCACGTTTTTCGAGAACCGAGTCAGGATGGTTATCAAAGTCGGGTAGTTCTTGCGGATGGTGATAGTATTTCTCTTCTGCAGTTTCCTGATTGTTCTTTTTTTGTGCGGGAGATGTTGCGGCCGTTAAGTTATTAACTTGTTCAACAAATTTAGGACTCGCTTGGCCGCAGAAACCGGGTTTCTCTGTTAATAGTTGGTTGATGGCGGTACATCTTGGAAGAAACCCGGTTTCTTAGTCTTTGCGTGCAAGAAGTCGAGAGAGGGCCGGCACTTTTAGCACCGCCCCTACAATTAGCTTCTCAAACTAACGCCGAATTTCTCAACTAGGACATCGCGCACTTTTTGTTGGGCTGGTTCGACATCGGTTTCGCTCAAAGTTCGATCGCCCGCGCGGTAAACTAACCGAAAAGCCAAACTCCGCTGTCCCGCCGGCACGTTGTCGCCTCGATATTCGTCAAACAGTTCCACCGAATCCAGCAAACTACCCGCCGCCTTTTTCATTGCACTCTGCATATCTACAACCGGAACTTCAACCGGTGCGAAAAATGCAATGTCTCTGTCAGAAGCGGGGAAACTCGAATAACCCGCGAATTTGCGAGTTAAGTTGTTCGATCGCCCTAATTGACTTAACAGCACCGCTAAATCTAATTGAAACACGTAAACCTGCTCAGGCAAATCCTTTTCTTGCTGCAATTGCGGGTGCAACTGTCCAAAAACCCCTAAATGTTTCCCGTTTAACGATAACGCCGCCGTGCGGCCAGGATGCAAGCGTGTATTAGAGGAATCGCTTTGATATTCCACCGCCAAACCCAACCCCTGAAACACGCTTTCTAAAACCCCCTTAGCCTCAAACCAACTCAAAGGTCGATCGCGCCCTCCCTGCTGCCATTTCCACACAGTCGGATCGCCGCCAATAATCCCCGCAACTGCATCGGCTTCCTTCATTGCATCCCCATCTTTCCAGAAAATGCGGCCGACTTCAAAACCGTTTAGCGCCCCATTTCCCTGTTCCAAATTGTACTGGAAAGCATCAATCAAACCCGACAGCATTTCTGTCCGCAAAGCCGAATACTCCACAAACAGCGGATTCGCCAGCACAACCTGATTGTCTCCCTCAGTTTTCACCAAAGAATAGTGCATCAACTCCGTCAAACCGGCCGCCCGAAAAGCCGATCGCACATTCCGAATTGCCGCATATTCCGGTGACAGATAACCAGGTTCCGTTTTGCTAGGCAAAGTATCGCAGAAATTGTCATAACCGTGGAGTCTGGCAACTTCTTCAATTAAATCAATTTCCCTTTCTAAATCCCGGTAGCGGTAAGGCGGCACAGTCACATTCCAAACTCGCTCTTTTTCCGTTGGAACAACTTCGCATCCCAAGGCTGTCAGAATATTTTTCACCTCTTCTGGTTCCAGATATTTAGAACCGCCCGTTGCTCCTCTTTTTAACTGTCCTAAAACTAGATTTACTCGGTCTAAACGCAATTCGAGCCATCGCGAAAAACTCAAATCCTCGCCGGAACTCGCCGTTTTCTGCACCGTCGCAGTGCCTCCAGCCAACTCCAAAATTAGGGCAACAGCGCGGTTGCAGGCCGTCGTCAAAGCCGCCTGATTCACCCCCCGCTCGTAGCGGATCGATGCCTCGCTCCGCAAGCCTTGAGCGCGCGCAGAACGGCGAATCGTTGCCTGGTCAAAAATCGCCGCTTCCAAGACTAAATTTTGGGTTCCTTCGTGAACTTCCGTGTCTTCGCCGCCCATTACGCCAGCCAAAGCTACAGGTTTGTCGCTAGCAGTAATTAACAGATTTTGAGCTTGCAAATTGCGGTTTTGTCCGTCCAAAGTTTTGAAGGATTCGCCTGTTTTGGCAAAGCGGACGCCGATGCTGATATCTTGAGTACCTGTGAAAGATTGCAGGCGATCGCGATCGAAAGCGTGCAGCGGTTGTCCCCATTCCAATAAAATGTAATTAGTCACGTCAACCACATTATTAATTGGTCGCACTCCCGCCGCCTGCAACCGCTGCTGCAACCAAGCTGGAGAAGCACCAATTTTCACACCTTCAATTGCTGTGCCGATGTAAATCGGGCATCCTTGCGGTTCTGATATTTCTACTGCCAAACCAGGACTTTCTTTGCCCTCAATCGCAACATCATTCGCTGCGGGAATTCTCAAACTCGCCCCAGTCAGCGCCGCCACTTCCCGCGCTACACCAACCATGCTCAAAGCGTCAGCACGGTTGGCAGTTGCTGTCAAATCTAAAATCACGTCATCTAAACCCAAAAGCGGGCGAATATCGCTGCCCAATTCTGGATTTTCTAACTCGAAAATGTGAATGCCGGCTGACTCTTTAGATAGTCCCAATTCCGCCAGAGAGCAAATCATTCCTTCGGAAGGAACGCCCCGCAATTTAGCAGGTTTAATCTTTAAATCAATAGTCGATAAATAAGTGCCGACAACAGCGACAGGCACGTAAATGTCTGCCCTAGCGTTCGGTGCGCCGCAAACAATATTCAAAGCTTCACCTGAGCCGACATTCACTTGACAAACTCTCAATTTATCTGCATTCGGATGCTGTTCGCAGGCGATGATTTTGCCCAAAACTACGCCGCTTGCCCACGGGCGGCGGTCTTCGATTTCTTCAACTTCAAAGCCTGCCATTGTCAGAGTTTCGGCTAATTCTTCCGGCGATATTGCCACATCCACCAATTCCTGCAGCCACTTTAGAGAAATACGCATAATTTAGATCAGTAGTTAGTTGTCAGTGCTCTGTAGTGATTAGTCATTAGTCGGCGCCGACGGGCTACGACTTTTGAGTCCCAGAATTTATTCGGGAAAGCTTTTCATAGCATACTAATTTAAATTTGTCAAGACTTTTAGGGTACACATCAGCAAAAACGAGGGATCTGCCCAAAGGTAGATGTCTACTGGGGGATGAGTAGCATTCTCATTCAGAGAATGAGGTATGCTAGATACATCTAACAACGCAAAAAGCACTTAAGTTTAGAAAGACTTTACACAAAAAAGCACAACTTTAGCAAGTCTTTAAACTATCTTCAAGGATAATCAACCGAAAAAACTCAAACCAGCGAGATAATCAAAATAGGGAAAAGATATCGGCATAAAAGACTTAGGTGCAATTCCAATTCGCAATCGAAGGCACGGCTTGCCGAAAACTGATAGATTAGTATGTCTACCAGAAGCAGGAACAGGCTATTTGTGCAGTCGAGCGACGCTGACAAGATCAGAACAACATAGGCAAACTCAATCAATATGAGCTACTGCGTAAATCCGGGCTGTCCCCATCCTCAAAACCCTGCTGACTCTATTCTTCAGTGTCAGACTTGCGGTGCGCGGTTATTGCTGCGCGCTCGCTACCGAGTCATTGAACCGTTAGGGCAAGGAGGTTTTGGAGCTACATTTCTGGCAAAAGACATCTCATTGCCCGGTCAACCGAGTTGTGTAGTCAAGCAACTGCGACCCAGTAGTTTGTCGCCGCGAGTTTTAGAAATGGCGCGGGAATTATTTAAGCGAGAGGCGAAAACCCTCGGCCAACTGGGCGACCACCCGCAAGTACCGAGGCTGCTAGACTATTTTGAAACCGAACAGCAATTTTACTTAGTTCAAGAGTATGTTAAAGGCTCGACTTTGAAACAAGAAGTCAAGCACTCAGGCCGTTTCAACGAATCGGACGTTAAAAATTTTCTATTAGAAATTCTGCCAGTAGTGCAATATATCCACAGCCAAGGAGTAATTCACCGAGACATCAAACCGGCAAATATTATTCGCCGAGTTCAAGACGGCCACTTAGTTCTGATTGACTTCGGAGCAGTAAAAGACCAAGTTAGCCAAACAATATTATTAGACCCCGCCGACCAAAGCGCCAACACGAAATTTTCAGTCGGCACATTTAGTTTCGCTCCCCCGGAACAAATGGCGCTGCGACCGATATTTGCCAGCGATATCTACGCGGTGGGCATGACTTGCTTGTACTTGCTGACAGGAAAATCGCCCAAGGATTTAGATTTTGATGGAGTAACCGGCGAAATTGTTTGGCAGCCCCACGTTCAGGTGAGCCCATATTTTGCGCGAATTCTAGAAAAAATGCTCAAGCCGATGGTTGGCCACCGCTTCCAATCGGCAGCAGATGTCCTCAGAGCTCTCTCCGGCGAATTTGAAGACCCAAGTCTTATGGATGGCTTGGCAACTCAATTCAACGGCTCTTCTCGTGCAGTTGAAGAACCGACAATATTTAATGACGAGGGTTCTTCGTGGTCACGGCCTGAGAGCAAAATTAATCAAGATTTACGATCGAACCACACCCGCGCTGGTAGAACTTCCTTCAGCCAATCCGGGAACACGGGGATGCAGCCGAGAGTTTCCCGGACTCTGGCTGAGTCCGGCAGAACTTTTGGAACGGTTGGACCTTCTAGTGGCAATTTAGCAGCGTCAAAGCTATCGAAAGTTGCTCCTAAGTGGGACACCAACAGCTTGCGAGCGGCTTATTATAAAGGCAAGCGCGATTTTGCTGACTGCGAACTGTCGGGTTTGCAACTGCAAAAAGCGCAGTTAGCGGGGGGGAATTTTTATCAGGCTAGGTTGGTGAAGGCAAATTTGCAAGCAGCGGATTTGTCGGGGGCGAATTTGGGTCACGCGAGGTTAATTCAGGCGAATTTGCGAGATGCTAACTTGACTGAGGCTTATTGCAGCACTGCCAATTTTGAAGGGGCGGATTTCCGAGGCGCTGACTTGACGGGGGCTTATTTGACTAAGGCGAATTTGCGGGGAGCAAATTTGTGCGGGGCGAATCTTACCAACGCTACAGTTTCTGAGGAACAACTGGCCATGGCAAAGACCAATTGGCTTACTGTTAAGCCGGATGGTAAGCGGACTTTTGGATTTTAAGCAGTCATGGGGCATGGGGCATGGGGCATGGGGCATGGGGCATGGGGCATGGGGCATGGGGCATGGGGCATGGGGCATGGGGAGTTGTTAGCTGCTACTAATCACCAATCACAACAGTCAACTGTTAACAGTCAACAGTCAACAGTCAACAGTCAACTCCCCACTCCCCCAGTCAGGTGAGTCGTCAGGAGGAAGTTCGATCGCCCCAAAGCCGCCTAAATTAAAAACTAGGAATGGAGGATTCGATCGCACTAAACATGAAACTGCTCAACCCCCGCACTCGAATGCTTCTGTACACCGGCATCCTGGCCCTGGCCTACTTTGTTACCGGAAAACTCGCAGTGTCGATGCTGGGACTGGTGAAAGCCGAACCCTCCCCCGTGTGGCCGCCCGCCGGTATTGCTCTAGCAGCACTGCTACTGCAAGGACGACGGATGTGGCCGGGAATTGTCCTCGGTTCGGTGCTGTTAAACTCTACCGGGGGTATACCGTCGGCTGTCATTGTCACATCGGCCTTTAGCGTCACCCTGCAAGCGCTGGCTGGAGAGGCTTTGCTGAGGGAGAGCGGATTTTCTACCAAACTCGATCGATTGCGAGATGTTCTGGCTTTAGTAGCGGGCGCTGTCATCGGGTCTACTTTGGTCGGCTCTATCCTCGGCAACTTGGGAACGTGCATTTTTGGTTGGGCTCAGTGGAGCAATTTCTCTCGCAACTGGTGGACTACGTGGCTCGGAGACGGCATGGGAATTTTGCTCGTGACGCCAGTGCTGCTGACTTTCAACCACGCCGTTAATAGTTTTAAATTTTCATTAAAAAAACCCATTATTTCAACTTTTATAGCACTTTTTAAAAGAAAGAATAATCAATTATTAATTACTAATTCCCAACTAACAATTGCTAATCGCAGACACACATTCCCTGCAAGTGAAAACCGTTATAATCTTATATTTTTAATTATTAATTATTCAGAAATAGCGCTCTGGCTGACTCTATTGCTGAGCGTTAGCTGGTTGTTTTTTTGCTCGAAAACACAGGCGGCGATCGCTCAGTATCCGCTGGAGTATCTGCCTTTTCCTCTGATAGTTTGGGCTGCCCTGCGGTTTCAACCGGCGGGAGCGATTTTTGCTTATTCGATCGTCTCTTACATCGCGATTTGGGGAGCAGTACAGGGAGGCGGCCCCTTTTTGGCCAAAAGCGATAATCTCAAACAGGCGGTTTTATTTTTACAAGCTTTTACCGGTACGATCGCCCTTGTGGCTCTGATGTTGGCCGCCGCCGTAGCAGAACGCCAGCAAGCGCTGGTGGAGGTGCGCCGCACGGCCGCCATGCTGCGCGATCGCGAAGCTAGTTTAGCCAACGCTCAGCGCATCGCTCAGTTGGGAAATTGGGATTTAAATTGCGCCGCCCTCACAGCAACTGACAACTGCCAAGAATCCGCAGAACATCGTATATCCAATATCGAATTGCGGTGGTCAAACGAACTTTACCGCCTCTTGGGTTTTGCTCCTGGAACTGTCAAACCGACACCAGAAGTTTTTTTGCAGGCCGTACATCCAGAAGACCGAGAATTGGTGGCGCGATCGCAGCGCCAAGCTATGTTGGAGCGCAAAGCCTATTGCATTAACTACCGAATTGTGCTGGCAGATGGCTCCGAACGCACTGTCTGCGAACAGTCGGCAATTGAGTCAGGGGCGATCGCCGCCACAGTCCAAGACGTTACCGAACGCCACCGCACCGAAACCGCTTTGCGGGCGTCCTCCGATCGCGATCGCTTGCTCTCAGAAATCGCCCTGCGAATTCGCAACTCCCTCGACCTCGAAGAAATTCTCAACACTACTGTTGCCGAAGTCCGGCAATTTTTCAAGGCAGACCGCGCTTTCATCGGTATTGTGGACGCGGACGGGGTAAATCTTCCTAACCCGGTGTACGGTAAGGTTGTGGCCGAGTCTGTGGGTGCCCAATGCCGTTCTCTTTTGGGGTGGGTACTCGCTGACGAGAATCACCTCGAAAGCCAGAAAACTTTTTATGCTAACAACCGCGTCCGAACTATCTCCGATACTGCTAGCGTTCAACTCAGCGTTCCAATTGCCCAATTGTACAGCGACTATCAAATTCGCGCGACGTTAAATGTGCCGATCGTCCTGGGGGATGAATTGTTCGGGATCTTGGCCGTCAACCAGTGCTCCGGGCCCCGCCAGTGGCAGGAATTTGAAATTGATTTGTTGGAAAAACTCGCTACCCAAGTGGCGATCGCTCTACAGCAAGCCCAACTTTTGCAGCAGGTAAAAGCTCTCAATGCCAACTTGGAATCTCAAGTGGAGGAACGCACCCGCCAACTACAGCAAAAAATGCACGAACTGCAAGAAAGCAACCGCCTCAAAGACCTATTTTTGCACGCAGTTTCTCACAATCTCCGCACTCCTGTTATGGGAATGTTAATACTGCTGAAAAATTTGCTCAACAAATCGGCCTCTGATTCTCTACAAGATGTTCCGGTTTCTCGATCGATTTTGCAGCGCATCGTTCAAGCCAGCGAACACCAGTTAACTATGGTTAATTCCCTGCTCGACGCTCACGCTAGCGAGGTCAAAGGTATTGTTCTCAATACTGTACCGCTGCATTTGCCGTCTTTAGCTTCAGCCATTGTTGCCGATTTAGAACCGATGCTGACCAAAAATCAAGCAACTTTGACTCAGGATATTCCGGCGGATTTGCCACAAGTCAATGCCGATCGCCAACACTTGCAGCGGGTGCTAGAAAATCTGTTGACTAATGCTATTAAACACAATCCTCCGGGAGTCAATATAACTTTTAAAGCCGAGGTAATTGAAGTTGAAACAGTGCTAAGTTATGAAGAAAATTTACAGCCTTTAACATCGCCCAATAATCCGCTTGCCCGCTGTATCGCTAACCGGATATCTGCTGCGGGCGATCGTCCTAGGATAGGCGAGACCACCCAGAAAAATCAGGAAACTCTGGCCAAATTTAACCTCGACGGCAGTGGCAAAATGCCTCGCTATCAGGGGCAAATTGCCAATATCGGCAGCAAATTGCCCGGAGTCACCGTAAAAATGGTTCGCTGTACTGTAACAGATAATGGAGTGGGAATCAGCGCCAAACAGCGGGAATCTCTATTTGAACTTTACGTTCACGACCCTAATAGCCGACAATTAACAGGGCTGGGTTTGGGCTTGTACCTCTCCAAGCAAATTATCAAAGCTCACGGCGGCGAAATCGGCGTCGAAAGCACTCCCGGCGGTGGTTCGACTTTCTGGTTTTCGCTACCTGCTGTCAACTCGGACGATCGATCTTTGTCTATCTAAAATCTAAAATCTAAAATCTAAAATGGTATGAACTATTTGGGCAATGCAAAATCAGTTCAGGCATTAACGGTTTACGAGGTGTGGCGCGATCGCTTCCTCCGAGAGCGGCTGCGCCCTGCAGTCGGAATTGCCATCTTTTTTGCCTTCACAATAACGGTCTATTTTCTAGGCGAAAGATTCTTCGCTCGCCAGGAGTTTAAAAGTGTTTATTTGTACACGAGCGCTGCTGTAGAATTGGGTTTGTTGACCTGTTTTGTGTTGCAAAAAACCTCCTTCGGACAGCGTTATCCCGGTTTGCTATTTTTGGCTTTTTCGTGGTCGCTGACGGTGGTTGTACAGCTTGGGCTAGCTGTCGCACAAGCTGGGGAATTACCAATTTTTACCTGGATTTTAGCGTTTCTGATCCAAGCAACGCTGATCCCCGTCCGCTGGCGCCTCCACCTGATTTCTCAACTCGGCGTTTTGTGTTGCCACGTCGGGATAAATTTGGTTTTAAATCTAAGTTTTGCTAAGTATACTCCTTTTAAGTTGACCGGGTTGTACTTATATTTGTTTTGGATTTGTTTGATTTGCGATTTGTCGGTTTATTGGTACGAATGTCTGCAACGGAAAGAGTTTAGTACCAGGCGTGAGTTGGAATCTGCTTACCAGCAGTTGGAGGTGGCGGAGGCGAAGTACCGCAGCATTTTTGAGAATGCCGGCGAGGGGATTTTTCAAAGCACTCCTGACGGCCGCTACATTACTGCAAACCCAGCTTTAGCGCGGATTTACGGCTGCGATTCTCCCGAAGAAGTAACGGCAAAGTTTACTGATATCGAGCGACAGTTGTACGTCGATCCGGCTCGCAGAAATGAGTTTTTGCGAGCGATCGAGGAAAGCGGCACAGTATCGGATTTTGAATCTAAAATTTACCGATCAGACGGCAGTATTGTCTGGATTTCTGAGAAGGCGCGGGCGGTACGGGACAGCAGCGGCGCCGTGCTTTATTATGAGGGTTTAATTGAGGATATCACGCAGCGCAAACAGGCACAAGAATCGCTGCGGCTGTTTATCCACGCTCTTTCTCACGACTTGCGAAACCCAGTGGCGGGAATGTTAATGGTGCTGAAAAATTGGCAGACGAAACCTGGGGATTCGATCGCAATTCCCCGTTCTGTTTTGGAGCGGATGATTCAAGGTAGCGAGCAGCAATTGCGCTTGATAAATTCGCTGTTGGAAGTTCACGCCGGGGAATTGCGCGGCTTGGTTCTGCATTTCGATGCCGTTGATTTGAGGGCGGTAGTTGAAGCTGCTGCGACAGATTTGGAGCCTTTAATGAATGAGGGTAAAGCTACTTTTAAAAATTTGGTGCCGGATAATTTGCCAGCCGTGAAGGCTGACAAGACTCAGTTATGGCGCGTCTTATCTAATTTAATTGCGAATGCTTTGAAACACAATCTGCCGGGACTAAATTTAACAGTTTCGGCTCAAGTAATCAAGGCGGATAAATTAATTATAAATCAAAGCACAGCAAAACAAGACACCGACAAATTACCGCTTACCAATCCACAATCCCCAATCCCCAATTCCCCAAGTAGCATGATTTACTGTACCGTTGAAGATGACGGGGTGGGAATATTGCCGGAACAGTGCGAACATCTTTTTGACCTTTACGTTAGGGGCGATCGATCCCGACACTCGGTCGGTTTGGGTTTGGGTCTATATCTTTGTCGCCAAATCATTGGTGCTCACGGCGGCCAAATTGGGGTAATTAGCACTCCCGGTGCTGGGGCAAGTTTTTGGTTTACTTTGCCGCTGGCTGAGAATTTACGGTAATTTTTTTGTATTTTTAATTACATTTTATCTAGCAATCGTGCCAGATATTTAGAACGTTATTAATTGCTGAAACCCTTGCAAATTATGCTCTTCCTTTTGCCTGCGGCTATACTTTTTTTGTGCCGTCGCAGGTACTTTTTGTGTGGTTCCAGCCAAATCTGTCGATCGGACTATTTCGATCGGGCTATTGATATTAATTTAAAAGCGTGGTATACTTTCCAAAAGTTTTTAAAGGAAAAATAAATTTTCGATCTTCACATTTTCTTTAGAAACATCATTTAATCTAGAAAATCTCTAAAACTAGATAAAAAATATGCAATTTATGTTTATCGAGCAAAGCTCAGGAAATACAGCTAAAGACAATGCAGCTAAGTACGACTCAGCTAAATATAACGAGCGGTCGTTCTCAACTTTAATGCGGGCGCTCCGTCTTTCCCAAGGTTACTTTTCTTTCGTTTTAGTCCACTGCAACTCGCTAACTTTGCGGCAGCAAATAGTCGATCGGCTGCAAGCAAATTGTCCCGTGAAACCGCGGCAACTGTTTTTGCCCAAATCGGCGACAACTCTCTACGCGACAATCGCAGCAGAAATAGACGGCGAAAAGCCTCCAGCTTTAATGCTCCTCGGTTTGGAATCCGTGGAGCCGATCGATAGATTGCTCGTTTCTACCAACCTATTATGCAGTGAATTCAGCAAAAAATTTTCGTTTCCCCTCGTCTTTTGGGTGACGGATGAGCTCCTGAGAAAAATCATTCGCACCGCCCCGGATTTATACAATCGGATGACGACAATTAGATTCATCAGTAATTAGTAATCAGCCCATCAATTTTAGATTTTAGATTTTTAACAGTCAACAGTCAACATTTAACAGTCAACAGTCATTAGTCAAGTGTTAAATTCCGCTTCCCAAATCTGGACTAATTCTCGCGCCGCCGCAGTTCCCTCAGCAGGAAAACCTGCCAAAAAGTCTTTATCCGCCCCCACGTCGTAAGGCCCTTCCTTAAACTCCAAAATCACAGTATCCTGTGTCAAAGCTACTAACGTGTGAATAGTGCCCTCTGGCAGTTCGACAGCGCGAGTCGGGCCGGCCGCGCTGACTCGCAAGGAGCGCAGGATTTGACCGTTTTCGTTCAAAATAACAATACCGACTTCTCCTTGAATCACCACAAAAAACTCAAAACCGTTAACTGCAGGCGGGCGGAGGTGTTGGTGAGGGCGGACGTAAGTGCCTGGTTGCAACACGTTGACAAACCGCTGCACTTTTTCAGACAAATCGTGGAAATTGTAGTTTTGTCGCTGGCGGGGACTGCGCCGGGAGGAAGCGGCAACTTCGTCTAGCAATTCTTGCGTCAGCAATTTGATCGGAGGGGACTGCACAACAGATATCCTGTATTTAATAGTTTATGAACAAATGGGCTAGTCTGGGATCATCGTTATCAGCATCTCTTGACACATGGAAATCGCAACTCAGGTGCGTATCACTAAGGCAATGCGTTTGTCAAGTATCTTTAGAAAAAGTATTAGCCCGATCGCCCTTTCAACTATTCTAGTCTGCGCCAGTAGCGTTTCTGCCTCTGAACCGAGGCCGGCACTGTTAATTCAGCAGGAATTCCCACAGCAGCAACTTAAAGAAGAAATTCGCGATCGAGTTCAAGAAGAAGTTGACATTGCTTTCGGGCGCACGGCGGTACTGCTTAACGGGCTGGTAATTGCCCTAACTTTGTTTCCGACAGCAGCCGGAGTCGGGGTTTGGTTTCTGTTGAGCAAATTGTCTAAGCAGACAACAATTGCTCGCCAAGAAATTGAAAGTCTCCATTACGATACAATCTCTCAATTAAAACTATTAATTTCGGACGCTGAAACTATCTTAGGCGAAATTCAACAGCAAAGTCACCCGGCAGAGGCAGAAACAGACCTTTTATTCCCCGATGCCCAAATTCAAGAATTTGCTCCGGTTAACTATGGCAATTACCAAAAGTTATTGACGGCCGGCGACTATGCTAAACAGGGAGATGCTTGTTTCTTTGAAAACCGTTATCAAGATGCGATCGCAGCTTACGATCAGGCGCTGCAAATTCAGCCGGATTTAGCCGATACTTGGAATAACCGAGGAGTAGTGCTCACGAGAATGCAGCGGTATCCAGAGGCGATCGCGTCTTACGAACAAGCTACTACAATTCGTCCGAATTATCCCGATGCTTGGAACAATCGAGGCGTGGTATTGTTGGAGTTGCAGAAGTACCAGGAGGCGATCGGCTGTTACGAACAGGCAATTCAAGCCAAACCCGATTATGCCGATGCTTGGAACAACCGAGGCGTTGCTTTTTCCAAAATGCAGGAGTACGAACAAGCAGTAATTTCTTACAATCAAGCCCTACAAATTAAAAATGATTATACTGACGCTTGGAACAATCGAGGCGTTGCACTCTCCAAATTGCAAAAATACGAAGCTGCGATCGCTTCCTACGACAATGCTGCTAAAATCCGGCCTGATTTTTACAGAATTTGGTACAATAAAGCCCGATGTTATGCCCTACAAGGTAAAATTGAATTAGCACTTGAAAATTTAAAGCGCGCCCTCAATCTCAATCCGAATGTGTGTAAAGAGTTGGCAAAAAGTGAAGCTGATTTAGAAAAAATTCGCGAACACGACGCATTTAAGCAGTTGATTAATTGAGCGGAACTAAGTAGATGAGTGGGAAAATACATACAGCCTATTCCAGGTTTATGAAGTGTAGGGACAAAGGTTTTCGCCTTTTCCCTACGGGGATAGAACGATAGGCGGGGGTACTTCATAAACATAGAATCTGCTTTCAGTAGTCAAAAGCGAGTGAAACGAAGCTATTGGCTTTCGGTTCTGGCAGTTGTACATTCGGTTATACAGCAAGGTTTATTTGTGCCTACCTACTTACTTCTGTTTGATTACTACCAAAGTAATGTCATCAAATACTTTTTGCTCCCCCATGTATCGCCGCACGTCGTCAATAACAGCTTGCTTGATTTCTGCTGCTGACTGTCCCCTGTTAATGGCAACAACTTCAATCAATGGCTCAATACCGTATTGAGCTTGATTCATATCAAAAGCTTCCGTAATTCCATCTGTGTAGAGTACGACAACATCCCCGGAATTTAACTGTATTTCAGTAGTAGCAATGAAATCGGCAATATCTGGTTCCAAGGCGATGGGAAAGCCTAACTCCATCGTATCAATCCGCTCTACTTCGCCGCTAGAACGCACGAGAATTACCTCTTCGTGCTGTCCGCTCAAACGCAGGATGTTGTTCCCCCGATATTCCAGCAAAGAAAGGCTCATACTTTTACCGCAATTGATGCGCTCTACGTTGTCAAAAAGCGTTTGGTTGACTGTCTGCAATAATTTAACTGGGTCGGTTTCATTGTGAACCAACAAAGTGCGAATTGCTGTTTGCGCCATAATCATTAACACGCCGCTTTCTAAACCGTGTCCAGTCACATCGCCGATGCCAATTGTGGCTTTACCGCCGTAATTTAGTACGTCGTAGTAGTCGCCGCCAACTTCATCAGCCGGCTCCATAAATGCAGCAATTTCTAGCCCTGAAATTGACTCTAATTCCTGCTGTTGAGGCAAAATCATTTGTTGCAGGCGGCGGGTTACGTCTAGTTCGGCACTCATGCGAAGGTTTTCTACTTTTAGCCGATCGTTCAAAACCAATATTTCTCTATTAGCTTGGGCTAATTGTGCGGTGCGTTCTTCTACTTTTTGCTCTAGGGTTTGATAAAGTTGGGCATTTTCTAGGGAAATAGCAGCTTGGGCAGAAATTATGTTCAATACTGCTAATCTGTCTGCTGTAAAAGCGCCAGTTGCGAGATTGTTTTCTAGATACAAAATGCCGATGAGTTTGCCTTGATTGATGATGGGGGCGCACAATACTGATTTGGGTTGATTAATTGCAATATAAGGCTCTGCGGTAAAGGTTCCTTCGCGGACGGCATCGTTTAAAACTACATCTGACTGAGTTCTTGCGACATAGTTGATAATAGATGTCGGGAGCTCCTGACTGTTATTAACAGCAAGAGATTGCAAGACTTGGACGGAACCGTCAACGTCTCCGGCAGCTTCAATTCTGAGTTCGCCCCTGCTGTTTAGCAAGATAAGAAAACCTTTTTGAGCTCCGGCATTTTCAATGGTAAGTTTAATTAAGTTTGACAGCAAGGATGCTAATACTACTTCGCCGGATATTGCTTGCGATGCTTTGATTACTGTGGTAAAGTCAAGCATTGATGAGCTGCTGCTGCCTGTGGATGTTGGCGGAAGGGATGTGGTTATGGCAGAAAGGTTTGTACCTGTTGATGTTTGTCTCAGCCATAGCTGAGGGTAGCGTTTTTCTAAGTCTTTAACTTTGGCTGCTGCACCCCAGCGGAGATAAGAATAGCGGGCATTTTGCAGGTAGGTATTGGCAATCAATGTCTTATTTTTAGATAAGTAAAATTTGGCAGCTAGTTCGTAGGAGAGGGCTTCTTCGTTGATGTATTCGTTTTCTCCAGCGGTGGCGATCGCGCGATCGTACCAGTCCATTGCTTCAAAGTTTTCCCCTTTAATGCGGCACAATTCTGCTTCTATTAGTTCTACTTTCTGCAAGTAATTCATCGGTGCGTGAGTTGCCAATACTTTCAGTTTATCCAGATTGACGGCTACTTCTTCTAAAATTTGTTCGCGATCGCTCTGGCTGACATCAAAGTAAACCGCAAGTCGCACCAGAGAATCGTAGAAATAAAAGAGGGGCGCAACAAGCGAACCAACCACTCCAGCTAAATATGGCGCTGCTAAGTCAGCATATTTTACAGCTTCAGCAAATTCTCCAAAGAGATAACAGAGAAGCGTTTTTTGCAAGTAAATAATAAAAACTGCACTACGATTGTTTTTTTGCAGCATCATAGGCAACTGCGTGTCTTCATTATATGCTTCCCCCATTAGCTTGCAAGGATTCTCCGAGCGATCGATTAAATTGAGAACTACCTGCCGGATTACTTCATTGCTGGTCAAATCAAATTCTTGCTTGAGTTGGCGTATTATGCCATGGTAGGCAGCTATTTCTCTTTCCAATTCTGTGAGTTCTTTGCCAACAAAATAGCTATGCCAGCAGTACACACTGGCATTGTGGCAGGCATTTCCTATGTCTCCGGTTTCCAAACCGATTGCCCAACCATCATGCGACAGCTTTAAAGTTTTCCTAACCGATTCTTTGTAATGTTTGACAAAAGCATTAACGCAGTGAAGCGTGTGTGCTTTAACTGTGCCGGCGTTAATTCGCTCCAGCAAATGTAAAGCCAGTTCGCCAAATCGATAGCCAGATTCTATGTCGTTGAAAATCGCGCTAAAAAGCATTCCACAACGGGCATAAGCGGGCAAAGAATAAGGATTATTGCCATATTCCAGGGATAAATTTACCAGTTTAAAAATCAATAAAGGCTGGAGTTTTGGGAAGGAAAAATAGGCAACATCAAGAGTGCTGGATATCACCTGCATGGCTGCTAATTTGTCCGGGGCTGTCATCAGTGGTAAATCGATTAAATCTTCGATTTCTCTGCCTGTTAGCGCTGCCTGAGTTGCTTGCAGCGCCGCCTCAATATCTGTCGTATTGGGCTGTTTGGGAAAATGTATATCTAACAGTTCTAGCACTGATAAAGCTGTGTCTAATGCTTGCTGGAACTGGCTTTGGGCTAACTGAGAGCGAATTTTTACTTGATAGACTTTTACTTTGTCGAGCACTGTTTTGGCTTGTTGCAGCACGGAAGTTGCTAATTCCTCCATCTGCTCGAAATCGGTACTGATGTAAGCGGCTTCTGCTGCTTCTTCGTAGAGATTCAGCGTTAAGTCGTATTGGGTTTGCCAACTGTCTGCACTTAATAATTGCCTGCCCGCCGCGAAGTAATCTAGTGCTGATTTATAAGCAGCGGAAACTTTGGCTTTTTTGCCTGCTAAAAGGTTGAGCGCTGCCAGTTCATTGCGCTGTGGCTGCGTGGCAATTAATTCGCTGCCAAAGTTGAGGTGATTGACGATATCAAATATTTTATGTTGTCGCTGTTCCGGCGTAGTATTTTCCAACAAAAGTTGTCCGACTCGATAGTGGACAACTTGCTTTTCTGGTTCGGGAATTAGAGAATAGGCGGCTTGCTGGACGCGATCGTGCAAAAATTTGTAATAAACAGTTAAATCTTCTGAACTTTGCTCTAATTCTAGAAATCTGTAATCATTCCCCACGGGAATAATTAAATTTTGCCTAACTGCTTCCAAAAGTTTCTCGTTAGTTGCTTTTACTGAATTTTCACTAACAATCGCCAACATTTTTACGTCAAATTGGTTGCCAATGCAAGCAGCAAATTTTAATATTTGCTGTGTTGCCTGGGACAGTTTTTGAATTTTTCCTGCCATCAGTTCGACTACATTGTCAGTAATTCCCTTGGCTTGAATTTGCTCTAAATCCCACTGCCAGTCTCCCTTTGCCCCCTCAATCTTCGGAGAGGTGGGTCCAAATTTCAACAGTTTCTCAGCATAAAGTGATTTGAGAAACTCGTTAATAAAAAAGGGATTGCCTTGAGTTTTTTGCAGGACTAACTCTGCTAAGGGCAGGGCTTTTTCGAGATGGCATTTAAGAGTATCTGCAATTAAATAATTGACATAATTTAACTTTAAAGGTAAGAGGGAAATTGAATTAATTACGCATCCAGTTTTCTGAATCTCATTAATTGTTAACATCAGCGGATGGGCGGCAGTGACTTCATTATCCCGATAAGCACCAATCAGAAACAGATATTGCATATCTGGGTCGGTGATTATCAATTGAAGCATCTGCAAACTTGCGGAGTCTGCCCACTGCAAATCGTCGAGAAACATGACTAAGGGATGTTCAGGCTTGCAAAATACGCGGATGAAGTTATGCAATACTAAATTAAACCGATTTTGGGATTCAGCGGAAGGAAGTTCGGATAATTCTGGCTGCTTGCCCACTATTAATTCTAATTCGGGAATTACATCAATAACGACTTGAGCGTTAACTCCAACTGCTGTTAATATTTTTTCGCGCCACTGTTGGAGTTTGACTTCTGTTTCTGCGAGCAATTGCTGCACTAATTCTTGAAAAGCTTTAATGACGGCGCTGTAAGGAATATTTCGCTGAAACTGGTCAAATTTCCCGGCGATGAAATAACCTTTTTTTCGGGTAATGGGTTTGTAAATTTCTTGTACTAATGCTGATTTGCCAATGCCGGAATATCCGAATACTAACATCATTTCGGAATGTGGTCGGCTGTTGGGGGATGGCTGAGTGTCTGAGGTTAGACTTTCTGCTTCTTCCTGCAAGCTACCTGCAACTCGCTCAAATGCCGCCAGCAGGCTTTCTATTTCTGTTTCTCTGCCGTAAAGTTTTTGAGAAATTTGAAACTTATCTGAAATATCGTGCTGACCAATAGGAAAGTCTTCTATCTTGCCTTGAGTTTGCAGTTGAGTGAGACATAACTCTAAATCTGCTTGAATTCCCCAAGCGCTTTGATATCGCTCTTCTGCGGTTTTTGCTAACAGTTTCATTACGATATCTGAAACAGGTTTAGGAATCTCTGGATGGACTTCTTGGGGCGGAAGGGGTTGTTTAGCGATGTGACAGTGTACTAATTCGATCGCGTCATTACCTTCAAAAGGCAGTTGATTAGTTAGCAGTTCGTAAAAAGTTGCACCTAGGGAATAAAAATCAGCGCGGTAATCGATGCCGCGATTCATTCTTCCGGTTTGTTCGGGTGCTATATAAGCTAAAGTTCCCTCTAAAACGTTGGGACTTATTAGGGTAGGATTTTCTATAGACAAGACTGTCGAAATGCCGAAGTCAATAATTTTGACTTCCCCGGTTTTGGGGTTGATAATTATATTAGATGGGTTAATGTCTTTGTGGATAATATTAGCGCTGTGAATCTCACCCAACATCTCGACAGTTTTGATAGCGATGGGGAGAAATTCCGCTAAGGTTATCTGACGTTGCTGCCGCCATAAACTTAAAGATTCAGCGCCCTCATCCTCGAAGACGATGGCAAGAGAATTATGATATTTTTCTAAGCTGTAAGCTTTAACAAAGCCTGAGAAATTCAGAGTTTGACTGATTTGGTATTCCTGCTGGTATCTCAGCAGTTGTGCTGGTGTTGGCAATTCTTCTTTCAGCAGCTTGAGGATGATCGGTAGGGGTTCGGCGTAGCCGTCGCGTAGCGAATCGCGATCGCGAATTCCGCGATAAACTAAGGAATTTTCGCTTTCATAGATTTGGGTTAAAATCTGATATCCGGGAATGCCAAGCATAGTTTAAATTGTCCGTTTTGAGCTTTTGCGCTTTCTGTGCTGCAGTTGCAACCCCATCTTGCCATTATTGCTCATATATGAATGCAGTGGGAGATCGATCGCTGCCCCTGCATAAAAAACGACTGTTTGCAAAATCGGGGTGCTTCCTAGTGCGAGAGATTCAAAAGTAGCGAGAGAAGAGCTTTGGATATTTTGGGAGATGTCTATTGTTAAAACATTTGATAGGCAATGGATCTTACTCCTGACTTCTGACTCTTGACTCAGGACGAATGCTAGATATACAAATATTTGTGCCTTCTCCCCATGATGTAGGGTGCGCACGGCGCACCTTACACATCTGGAATCACCTATAACCTAATGATTGCAACTTAATTTCAACTACAAATATTTCTGCAACAACAAACCCATTTTCTCCTTAGTTGCCGCCGGCACTTGGTCCAGCCGAGTCAGAATTGCATATTTTAAAGCTGAATGTGCATCAGATACTGGGGGATTTTCTGTTAGTCTACGGACTGTTTCTTGAATGACTTTTTGAGCATTCTCTGCATTGCGGTGCAAATTTGCTATTACCATTTCTACTGTTACGCTGTCGTGATCCTCGTGCCAGCAGTCATAATCGGTGACTAATGCTAAAGTTGCGTAGGCAATTTCTGCTTCTCTGGCTAATTTTGCTTCCGGCAAATTTGTCATTCCGATGACTGTCGCCCCCCAACTGCGGTAAAGGTGGGATTCTGCTTTTGTGGAAAATGCGGGGCCTTCCATGCAGACATAAGTGCCGCCCCGGTGCAGGGTAACGTCGGTGAGGTTCAAGGATTTGATCGCACTTGCTAACACTTTAGCCAATTCGCCGCAAACCGGATCGCCGAATGTGATGTGACCGACTATTCCTTCTCCAAAAAAAGTAGAAACTCGATTTTTTGTGCGATCGATAAACTGATCGGGCACTACCATATCTAAAGGTTTCGCCTCAGCTTTAAGAGAACCAACCGCCGACGCTGAGATTAAATACTCAACTCCCAAACTCTTCATTGCATAAATATTTGCGCGATACGGCACTTCTGACGGCAAAAAAGTGTGGTTGCGGCCGTGTCTAGCCAGAAATGCTACGGGCGTACCGTCCAATGTTCCCACAATTGCGGCATCCGATGGCGCTCCAAAAGGTGTATCAATTTTCACCTCTTCAATATCTTTGAGGGCCTCCATTTTATACAAACCGCTGCCGCCGATAATTCCGATTTTTGCTTGTGCCATTTTTACCCTCTGCTGGAGTTTTACCACAGTGATTCTATCGGGCCATCGTTAAGTTGGTGTAAAGATAATTGAAGATTTCGTGACAACAGTCACCCCACATACACTATTTTGTCACTAAATATATGTGATCTTAATCACAAAGCAGCTTCACAAAATCTTTAAAAATAAAGGTACATAGTTCTGTTACTTATTTTTAGCGTGTTAAGACCATGACAGTCAGCTCTGCTAACCTCCCCAAAATCTCGATCGAGGCGATCGTCCAGCGCATCTTTGCTTTTCGGCAAATTACTCCCCTTGACAGACGGCTGCTGAAATCAGCCATGCTAGCCCAGAAAGGTCTGAACGAAAAAGACCACTCTCACATCAACCGAGTGTGTCAGGGCATCCGAAACGGATTGATTTTAGTTGTAGAATAAATTTGCAGCACTATCTGTTGCTAGCTCAAGAAGCTGTTTTAAAATTTATGCTTGAGTCTGTATCGGCGGGAACTGAGTTCGGGCGGTGTTTTACTATTTTTAGGCGCGCGAACCCTCGACATCACAAATAATATTATTTACATCTTATTATCGATCAAAATTCAACAGCCAAAAGCCTGTATAAGTCATGCCACTATCATCGGGCTGGACTAACAAAAAATGTAATCCTTTACTTAATTGCTTGCGCTGTTGGTAAATGTGGGCCGCGGCTTTCACCTCGCTATCTTCAAAAGTAGCCACAACCCACCTATCTACTAACCCAGCTTCCAATATCAATCCGTCGGGCTCTCCAGCAATATAATTCAAAGCGAAAGGTTTGGCATCCTGAAGCCATCTAGCCAACCGCATAGACTGGCGTCCGCCGTCAATTACAACTCCCGGTACGGGTACTGTTGAGGCCAAGCCCAAATTCAGCGGTAACAGCAATTCTGGCATTTCCAAAATTGGCAGGGGACGCCCTTGGAAAGCCTCTTCAATGTCGCCAGCGGGTAGGGAAGCAAAACGCCAGCCATCGCCCCAGAGGTTTTCGGGTAAAGGTACGGGCGGCGGCGAGTCGAGGGCGATCGCACTGTAAGTTTCACCTGTATAATTAGGCATACTCGAATATTCTTTGGCGCGTTGTTGCAGCAGCAATTTCAGAGCCGTAGTGCGCCGAGTCGCTTCTACCTTGACACCCAAAACTTTGCCCGCAGCCTCAATTAAGCCCAGAGACTGAGGCCTAAATACTTGAATCAAGTCAGGCAAATTCTGAGTTTGAGCTTGCTGCTGCAACTGCGAAGCTAGCCAATTAGAATTTGCGTCCCCTTGGCGGCAAACAGCGCTAAATTGAAAACTACCTTCCGAGTCGCAAATGAAGAGTTCCCACAGTGGTTTGCCAGTTTCGTCTTGGAGAGGACGGCGGTAAAAATCGGCTTGCCAAATACGCATAAATAATTAAAATATAAAATATACAACTCGATCATTTTAATATAGTTTGGCGCACTGCGATACAATACCGAACTATGAAAAAAGAACTTCGAGCGATATATTCTCAGTTCATAGTTGAGTTTTATTTGCATATCTAACACCAGTAAAAAAAAACTGCAAGTGTAAGCCAGTGATCCAAACCGTCGTAAGCTGCTACGCATCTAAACTAAATTATATTTTTGGGCGGGCGGGACGCCCACCCCACAATAATTTACTCGAATTTAATTGTCAAATTTAGATGCGCCTCAGCTTAGTAATCAGTAATTCCCAATTCTAAAATATAAAATATAAAGTATAAAATAAAATAACGGCTCCCTTAGCCATCCTCCCTTAGCAATGAGCCACTCCCAAATTTATTTAAGATAGCGAACCAAATACATATCCAATTCGCCCTTATTTTTAGCATAAATTTTTCCTCGGTATTCGCATTCAAAAAAATCTCTAACTAATTCAAAGGTTGCATGAGAGATATTGATATTTCCAGGTACGCCGGAAGATTCCATCCGAGATGCAGTATTAACTGTATCTCCCCAGACATCATAGGAAAACTTTTTATGGCCAATTACCCCAGCAAGTATTGGGCCTGAATGAATGCCAATGCGGATATCCCAATAAGGGATATTTTGGTGAGCTTTCTGTATTTTTCGCAAATCCATGAACTGTCGAATTTCTATGGCAGCAAGTACAGCGTCAAATGCGTGTGTTGGGCGAGGCGTAGGAATTCCTGCAGCGCACATATAGCTGTCGCCAATAGTCTTCAATTTTTCCATAGAATATTTATCCATCACCCGATCGAAATAAGAAAAACAATAATCTAGTTCGTCAACCAACTCTCGCGGAGTCATTTTTTCAGATAACTGAGTAAAGCCTTTAAAGTCAGTAAATAAAACCGATACGTTATCATAATAAAGTGGTTCCACTTTGCCGTTATTTTTGAGTTCCTCGGCAATTTCAACCGGCAGCACGTTCAACAGTAGCTGATCGGATTTGTGCTTTTCGGCATCGAGATCGGAATAGAGCCTATTTATCTCTTTAAAACGTTCAGCATTGCGGATGGCTGAGGATAGTTGTAAAGCCAAAAGATAGCCAATCCGCAAGTCTTCTTGAGTGTAAGCTCTCGACTTGGTTGTGGCAAAATTAATTGTCCCTAAAACCTTACCTTCGCTTTCCAAAGGAAGAATAATTTGCGAAGCGTAGGGGGATAAAATAGCAGTAGCACCCGCTTCTTGAATTAATTGAGGTTGACGTGTTGTGAAAGCCTTGTGAATAGGGCCGCCCTCTGGGAGGGCTGCAATATCTACAGGGATATGCCTGCCAAATAAGGTCATGCAAGTGTTAGTGCTGTGCAGGCAAACGCTACAGTGTTCAAAGTCTAGCAACCATTTGGCTTGCTTGCCTAGTACCCGCAAAATCTGGTTGAGATCCAGGGTGCGGTTAATGGCAGTGGCAACTTCGTTGACAGCGGAAATGCGAATGGAAAGCGCTTGAGCTTCTGCTAACAAACGGCGGGCTGTCAGCAGAAGTTCTTCTCGATCTAGATCTTCTAGCCGCTCGCCCATAATAGGGGTATAAAATATAGATTACAAAGCATCTATTTCGAGGGCTATTGCATCAGTGTATCGGTTGACAAAGCTAAACAAGTCGGCTGTCGCAATAATCTCAAAGATTTCTGAATCATCAAGTCCTAAATCCCGCAGGTTTTGGTAATCACTTTCTGTCATTTCCAGCGGTTTTGTAGCAGCCAGCAAGCCAAAGGTAATTACGGCTTTATCACGTTTTGGCAAAGGGCAGTTGGCAAAGTCAGAAACTAGGGTTCGCAGTAGTTCTTCGCTCATCCCCAAGGCTGACAATCCGTGCAGGTGAACTTGGAGAGCGTACTCGCTATTATTTGATTGGGAAATAGCGACGCCGACCATTTCTTTAAGCGTGCGGGGTAAGTCTCCTTGCAGGATTGTTCCCCGGAATTTTTTCCAATTTGCTTCTAATATCTCAGGGTTGATTGCCATTGACTTGAACAGGTTGGGGACGATGCCAAAACCCAAGTCTGTCAAGATTTCTTCGTACACTGCTTTGGCTTTAGGATCTGTAAGTTGCTCGTATTCTATAAGTGGAAAGTGTGTCATTGTTGTGTTGAGGTTTACGGCGGTTAATTTTGGTTGGGATTTATGTATTTGTTATGTAACGCCACTCAAAGGGTGACGTTACGACCTATCTTGGCTTTAGTCGGATTGATGATAAAATGCACCGCTGTCAGCAAACCGCGAATCATGAAAATGAGCTAGCAACAAATCTGATTCTTGAGGCTGGATTAAACCTGTAATTATAGCAGTAACAGGACCCCATAAAATTCTGTTGCGATCGGGTTCTACGGCTAATTTTAGATTCTCCCAATGGTTGTTGTCAAGTGTCGGCAATTCATCGGGCGCGACGGCGTGAAATCTTACCACAACTCTTGAATTAGAGATTGCTGTTCCGTTCGCTAAATTTTAGGCAAAAAACACTGTTCGATTGATCGATAGAACTCCACAACTGGCCACAATCTTATACTCCGGCGCGCGCACAGGGGAAAAACAAAATGCAGTGCGATCGAGTTTATAGAATTAATCAGATGCTCGATCGACAACCCATGCCTCAGACAAGCTAGGCTAACGCCTGCGACTGGAGTTATCATGGGTAAACTGTAAACTTCTATCATTGTCGCTGCATTTGCTATGAACCCTGCCCTGACTCAATTTGGCGCTCAGATGTCCCACCTCACGGGAGTTCGGGCAATTATGAAAGATATTATTGAAACACTCAGAGCCGGCAGCGGGCAGGAGTTTATCAATTTGAGCGCCGGAAATCCGGTGATTTTGCCGGAAGTCGAGCAGTTGTGGCGCGACTGCACTGCTGAACTTTTGGCGAGCCCGGAATACGGCGAGGTGGTTTGTCGCTACGGTTCCAGTCAAGGTTATCAGCCGTTTATCGATGCGGTATTGGCGGATTTTAACCAGCGTTACGGACTGAATTTGACCGATCGCAATATCCTCATTACTCCCGGAAGTCAATCGATCTATTTCTACGCAGCCAACGCTTTCGGTGGCTACACTACCAGCAAACAGCTTAAAAATATCGTCCTACCGCTGAGCCCAGACTACACGGGTTACGGCGGCGTTAGCTTGATTCCCGAAGCGGTAGTCGCTTGCAAACCCACCCTCGATATTGATGCAGCCGCCCACAGGTTCAAATACCGCCCGGATTTCAGCCAACTGTCGATCGACCAAAGCACCGGTTGCGTCATTTTTTCCCGTCCCTGCAACCCCACCGGCAACGTTCTCACCGACGACGAAGTTAAGAAAATTGCCGATTTAGCGGCCGCTTTCGACGTGCCGGTGTTCGTTGATTCCGCCTACGGCCCTCCGTTCCCGTCCTTGAACTTTACCGAAATGACGCCGATTTTTGGCGGCAATATCGTGCACTGTATGAGTTTGTCGAAAGCCGGATTGCCGGGTGAAAGAATCGGAATTGCGATCGGCGATGAAAAACTCATTCAAATATTAGAATGTTTTCAGACCAATATGTGCATTCATTCGCCAAGATACGGACAGGCGATCGCAACTCGTGCCATTACGTCCGGCGCTCTTGCCGACATCTCCATCAACGTAATTCGGCCGTACTATCAAAGCAAATTTGCGATCGTAGAAAGCACTCTAGAACAAGCAATGCCGAAGGATTTGCCGTGGTTTTTGCACCGGGGCGAAGGAGCTATTTTCGCGTGGTTGTGGCTGAAAGATTTGCCAATGACTGATTGGGAACTGTATCAAGAGTTGAAGAAAGTGGGTGTAATTGTCGTGCCAGGAAGTTCTTTCTTCCCCGGTTTGCGGGAAGATTGGCAGCACAAACATGAGTGTTTACGCATTAGTTTGACGGCAACAAATGATGAGATTGAAACTGCCATGAAACGCTTGGCTCAAATGGTAGAAAAGCTTTATCAGTCTGTTGACGGTTGACTGTTGACAGTTGACTGTTTGCTGTACGACGGTTGACTGTTGACATTACCAACTACTCATGACCATAACTTCTTCCTTGGCCGATCGACTACAATTTAAAAAATAATTAGCAGCGCGGTGGGTTATGGCAGTGCAATTACTCAAAAGGTTGTTGACCGTAGAAGAATATCATTTAATGGGCAAAGCTGGTATTCTTTCCGAGGGCGATCGGGTAGAACTGATAGAAGGAGAACTTATCCAAATGGCAGCAATTGGAACTCGTCATGCTTCCTGTGTGAGACGCTTCATCGGACTTTTCAGCGAAATTCCCAGTAACCGGGCTTTTCTGGATGTGCAAAACCCCATCCAGTTGAACGAGCGCACCGAACCTCAACCTGATGTAGTATTGCTGAAACCCCGGGCTGATTACTATTCAACAGCACATCCAGTAGCGTCAGAAGTTTTGCTGTTGGTAGAAGTATCGGATAGCACGGTTGATTACGATCGAGATGTGAAAGTTCTTATTTACGCTCAATCGCTCATTCCTGAAGTCTGGCTAGTAGATATAGAGGCACAATGTTTAGAAGTTTACCGCCAGCCGACTCCTAATGGTTACAGTTTAATCCAAAAATTTTGGCGGGGTCAACAAGTTGCGTCGCTCGCCTTTCCTGATTTGGAAGTGAATATCGATTTCGTACTCGGATAGATTCGGATTAGAGGTTATAGAAAACATTCCCAAGTCCCCATTTTTCAATTAAACTACCCGATAAACAAAACCCAGCGTTGCCCAAACATTCACATCCAAAGCCAAATCATCCGTCGATATCCCCACTTTCTGCACCCCTGGAATGCTAGCGGCGTGCAAATCTTCGAGTACCGCCCGCGCCACATTTAAAGGATTCAACAACACTCGAATTGGCAGGGCATCCCTCGTTTGCTGCGTTTCGGCTTCTATTGCAGCCAGAGTTTGAGCCAAGGGACTCTCACTAAATATAATCATAATTTCTGCAAGTCCGATCGGCCCAGATACCGCCCACCCGATCGCCCCAGCCGCCGGCACGGTCAAATTCTCCCCAGGAGCGATCGCCCGCGACATTCCCCCCACAGATTCTTTGCCCTCAGTGCCGAGCACTGACAGCCGTCCCGCGCTGTCCGAGCCAAACACCGCAAAATAAACCGGGCGATCGCTGTCGTTATACAATCTGTACCGAACTCGGCTGCCCTCTGGCAAACTTAGTATATGAGCGCTTGCGGATTTCTCACTTTCCCCGCTCAGCGGTTCCAGCCGATAATCACCGCCGGCCCGCACCGGCTCTCGCTGCGCCACAGCCCGCGCTTGCGGTGCGAGAGTTGCCAGAACCGCCCGCACCTTCAGGCGCGAAGACCCCTCATTAACTGTCAGCCGCAGCAACTTCGCCGCCTGCAGCGCTTTCAACTGCGGAGTCAAGCGCTGCACCGCCACCTTGACTGCTTCTCCCCCGTCGCCCTGAGTATCGGGAATCAGCGTTTGAGCCAAAGAAAACAAACCGTAACGGCTTTGAGGCAAAGCAGGCTCGTGAGGCGAGACTGTTTCGGCTAAAGTTGTTTCCGGGACTCTGCCGAACCGACAGTCAGCCGATTGCTCGCTCCCCACCGCCGAAACTTGCGGCACAGTCGCAAAGGCGCTGGTAGCGTCTACCCGCTCGATGCGTTCCAAACCCGAGTCCAAAGCTACTGTCAAACCGATGTTTCGCGGCAATACCCGAATTTCTTCCCTCACCACTTCGCCGACTGTTAATTCGCCGAAAGTTCGATCGAACCCGTCTACAACTTGGGCTTTAGCAGAGAGGCCCGTGCGTCCCCGCAGCAAAAGCTTCGCGCCCTCGGAGGAATCCACTGCAAACACAGAACCCCCTGAGCACTCCAAAACCCCCGGCGACAACCCGCCCAGCCACAACTGCACAGTTTTGCCCCCCTCTTCCACCGCCGTCACAGCACCGTCAGATGCAGGGGAATTCAAGATTAAATTTGAAAAATTCACCGCCGGCGCGGTTGTTAAATCGTGATTGAGAATTTGCGGTTGCTGCGATAACCCCGCCATTTGCTCGACATTACCCGCCGCCCGACTGAAACTGACGCTGAAGCTGCTAGCGGGAGTTGCCCACCACAAAGTTTGGGTGAGGGCGTAGGTAAATAAACCTGCGGTAAATCCGTTCCACTCTTGTTCGGCGGCGAGTGCGGAATTCGCGCCCGCGGCAAGTACGGCGGCGTCCGGACGGAGATTTGGGCGGGAGCCGAGGTCTTGGGCAAACGTTAATTCTGCGAGGCTAGGCTCGCCGATGGTGGGGCGGGGGCGGGAGCGAATGCGAAAGTTGCCGTTTTTGGGGAAACCCGGATAGGTGTAGCTGGTGTCGAGGATGGCGATCGCATTTTCTGTGGCGAGCGATCGCATCAACAGCAACAGCGTTTCCTCTAAAATATCGTTCACCGCCCGGTTTGCTAACAACGGCAAAACATCATCCGCCGGCACCAAACTGTTTTGCATTTTTCCGGGAGACTCGCCCAAACTGACTTGACTACCGCAGCCACTAAAGTGAAAAACTACCACGTCACCGGGTTTTGCTTGTTGAGTCAAGTGAGTGACAAAAGCCGTCTCGATATTCTCCCTCGTAGCTTTAGCGTCAGTCAAAGTCAAAATGTCCGACGGCACAAACCCAAACCGATATATCAGCAGTTCGCGCTGCAATTCCACATCCGTGACGCACCCGTGCAGGGGCGAATCTGGATATTTGTCAACCCCAACCAACAAAGCCAATTTCCTGGCTGTCGGCTGCGCTAAGGCTTGGAGGTAGCGATCGCCCAACGGCAGCCACAGGGTCTCGCTGATTCCAATGGCGGCCAGCACCCGGCCAGCTTGCTGCAAAAATTCCCGCCGCTTGAGTCCCATTTTTAAATAGTTTTGAATTTTAAGTTTTGAATTTTAAGTTAAATTCCCCTCAATATTTTTAGGGGAATTAATTAGATTGTGAGTGTTTAGTATTAAGGGAGTTTTTAAGTTTTAACTTTTGAGCTTTAAATTGAAAATTTCACATTTAAAACTCAAAACTCAAAACTCAAAATTTAACACTCTTCAGAATCTAGCCCCGACCAATGTTCCAGATTTAAATCTCGTAATTGAAAATATTCATTGCCTTGGCTAATTCTGCGGCGACTTCCGGCCGGGAAAACTGCGGCGGCGGCAATTTACCAGCGCGCAGCATTTCCCGAACTTTGGTTCCAGACAAATGCACCCGTTGTTCGGGAGTGCTGGGACTTGTTTTAGTTGTAGCCATTTGTTCCGTCAGCGTGCAATAGAAAGCGTGCTCGAATTTCATCGGCACAATTCCCAATTCTCCCGGCTCAAATTCATCAAAAATATGTTGGGCATCGTAAGTGCCGTAATAATCGCCAACTCCCGCGTGATCGCGCCCCACGATAAAGTGAGTGCAGCCGTAGTTTTTGCGGATTAAAGCATGAAAAATTGCTTCTCGCGGCCCGGCGTAGCGCATCGCCGCCGGATTAATTGCCAAAATTACGCGATCTTTTGGATAATATTTTTCTAGCAGAATTTCGTAGCAGCGCATCCGCACGTCAGCGGCGATGTCGTCATCCTTAGTCGTCCCGACTAGCGGGTGCAGAAACAAGCCGTCTACTGTTTCTAAGGCGCATTTTTGAATGTATTCGTGTGCCCGGTGGATGGGGTTTCGGGTTTGGAAACCGACTATGGTTTTCCATCCTTTTTCTGTGAACAGCATTCTCGATTTCGCTGGGTCAATTTGGTATTGGGGAAAACGGACATCTAGTTCGCGTTCCAGCAGCCAAATGTCGCCTGCAAGGTTAACAGGTCCGGATTTGTCTACTACCTGGACACCCGGGTGTTTGAGGTCGTCGGTGCGGTAGACGTTGACGGCTTCTTCTTCTTTACTGTAGTGATATTTTTCTGCAAGTTCCAAGAGCCCGACAAATTTGCCCGCCGGTGAGTCGAGGCGCACTAAAGTTCCTGCTTTCAGGGGGGCGGCGACTTCTTCTGTTACCGAGAGGGTGATGGGAACCGACCAAGGGAGGCCGTTGGAGAGGCGCATTTGTTTAACGACCGATCGATAATCAGCTTCGTTCATGAACCCTTTGAGGGGACTCAGGGCGCCGATGGCGATCATTTGCAGGTCGGAGATCGATCGATCTGAAAGCTGGACTCGCGGCAGGGACTCTGCTTTGTCGAAAAATTCTTGTCTTTGGTCTAGTGTGGCAATGCGGTTGACCAGGATGCCGCCGTGAGGGGCAATGCGGTCTGAATGCTGGCTCATGTCGATTCGGGATTTTAGATTTAAGATGTTGGACTTTAGCTGCCAGACTATATCGTACCAAAGTATTGTTACCATTAATTAACTTTCCTACCAAAAGCCGGCGCACATAGTTGTGATTTTTGCTATTAACCTTAATTTATTTCGCCACTCATGACAGTTTATAATTTATTAGTGAAATGATAAATTCATGATGAAAAAAGCATTCATAATTGATTTTTTTCAAAACTTAAAGTATTCTAAAATTCTAAATTCTGACCTTTTATTCAGCTATTTCGGCGCCGAAATCGCTGAATTTAGCGAACAACCAATAACTCGCAACTTCTCTTGTCGGTATTACGCCCTATAAGCAGTCCATTTTGTGGATTCTCAACTCCCCAAAAATAGCTTATTTGAAAATTTTAATTATGCTCATGACTTACGCATAAACACCATATATAGCGTTTATGAGGCTCCTAAACTACAAGCCGCTAAAGGGTGATTGCCCCGCCTGCTATAATCCAAAACAATCTGGACCCTAACTGACTAAAAATACGATATGCTGTCTTGAAAGCCACTTAAACTAAAGTCATAGCAATCGAAGGATTGCGAAGTTCTTCGGTTAAATAATTACCGACTAAGTTGTACTTAATTTGATAAACAGTCTGGTGAGTTTGCCGCGCTAAATGCTTCAACCTTACCCAGACTAAAATAGCACAGCTAATATGATTTCTTTGAATGCGAGCTTTTCGACATTGACACTTGTCAATTCCCGTTAACTGTTTAATTTCTCGATGAAACTCCTCAACCTTCCATCTCAGGCCACACTCTTTTTGTACAACCTCAGTAGAATCTTGAGCTTTATCGTTTGTGGCAATAAAGTCCGTGCGGTCGGTAGAAACCTCTACCCGGAATAATTTCACTTTTTTATTTTGAGGAGATTTTTTAATTTTGATTAATTTCCCGCTTTTTTATTCTTCTTTACTCCAACTTAGATTTTCTATCCTTTGATAAGGGTTGACTCCATCAGTATCATCTACCAGCCGATTTTTTTTAAGCGGACAATAGTATATTTTTCCTAGTTCGTCTATGAATTTCATTAAATCTGAGGTGGCATACCAAGCATCCATTAAGACCGTGCTAAAGGGAATTTCTTTATGATATTTTAAATTATTCAGCAGATCCTTAACATGATCCAGCTTAGACTTTCCATCCGATTCTGGAGCGTAAATCCGGTAATCAATTATCCAAAACTCCTGAGTTTCTCGATTAACATATACACAGTTAACTAGCCCAATGCCCTCGATAACTCGATGTTCATTACCACTATATTGGCGACGAGAAATTTCGATTTCTTTAGAAGAACTTTTATCTAAAACTGTATCATCAAAAATTACGGCAGCTTTTTCAGATATCAAGACAAAGGTTTTTTACATTTTCCCAGATTAGGTGAGGAGTTAATTTTTCCCTCCTTAAATAACGATTTATCGTATAATGGCTGCACTTTTTTAAGTGGTCAGCTAGATTGGTAATTGTATAATTAACCTGACTGCGAGCGTAAATATTGGCAATAGTCTAGCGTGGTAAATCCCATACAGCTTACCCCTTTTTTATGCCTCCACTATAAAATAATTTCTCTAAAAAATCTATTGACTCTACCTCTCTTAGAATTGAAATTTCTCATGTAAAACTCAAGATAGTTAATTTTATATTATCGCTCTATCCAATGGGTATTTCTCAACCCGGTACGCTATATCTAGTGGTGGTGCGTAAGTCCTGAATAGAAAAAACTAAGTCGTCTCTACTCCGTTCCGCTTTCAAGCGCGAACAAAGTATTGCCAATTAGGGCGGTAAATAAATCGACGGCAAAGTCGATCGGAATCCCCTTCAAATCTATCACTTTTATTTCTCTACAATCAGATCGGGCATGGCAATCAAGCAATTTAGTCCCGGGCCCCCCAGATTCATTCCTTCGCAGACTCAGGACAGGAGTAATTATCCCATCCCAAATCCCAAATCTAAAATCTAAAATCGGCTGACCATTTTTTCATGAATCATCTTCATCTGTGACAGTTCTTGCCGCAGTCCCTGCGGTAGAGGAATTTTCACAGCTTCCAGCATACTTTGAATCCGATGTCTCCAATCGTGACGGGCTAAACTTTCAACATAGTTGCGTTTGTATATAGAATTAAGCCTCCCCTCGTCCTGTAAAAGTTCATTAATGAATTCAACACTTTTGTGCGGGTCATCGGGCAACTCAATAGTAGCATCTTCCCAATTCATCAACTCATCCATTAGATGTGTAGTTGGACGCTTCCCAACTATCGCACCGCCAGTCGCAGCACCATAAAACCAACGCAGTGTAATAAACGAGTAAGGAAACCGACGCATACCAGGATAGAGCGTGTCAAATGCCAAGGTGAGTTTGCTATGTCTGAGAATGTGAAATAGCAGCAGAGTATCTGGCTCGTCTCTACGCATTTCGTAAGGCAATTTCGGAAATTCCTCTGCTGTTCTGGGCGTAGATTTATAGTAAATTTGTTCGGAACCAGGTTGATTGAATTTATTTAGAAACACAGTGTCATAGTGTGAAGGTATCCGCCCGAAGCTTGTTAAATCTATTGAACGCTTGAGTTGACACGAACCCTGAGCGAGAACATCAGCAGCAAAAGGGATCAGCGATACTGGTATACCAAAACGTTTTTTCAGTTCATCTATAATTTCTGGAAGTGCAACGAATAAATGATCTAAATGATAGACATTTTTTGAATAAATTTCCGGTGCCCAAGAATCGAAAATATAAGCGACGACAACATCAAAACGCTCCCTCCACTTAGGTATACTTGAGAGTAGTTCCAGATCGCCTCCTGATAGACCAATCATCAGTAAAACATTTGGTTTGTCCGACAATTGAGGTAAAAGTGGTAAATTATATAAACCTGTAGTAGACTTAACGGCTTTAAGGACTATTCGAGCAGCTAGCGGATAAAGTGTGGATGACCACTGGACTACCTCGCGGGCAGATGGTACCAAAAGTTGTGCGTTACAGGTTCGTACAACAATATTTTCTAATTCAAAAACAGGATCCCAGGATACATTTGAGACTAAAGCCCGTGAAGAAAGTACAAAAATATTCATAGCTCGATTTTAATTTTATTAAATGATCCCGCACATTATACCAAAGACGAGGGGACTAGGGTAAATTCAATAGTTCTGGACGCAACAGTCCTATGGATAGAGGCAACCACGGAGGGATTGCCCCTACAAAAAGCTATATGTAGAGGCTTTGCGTAAGTCCTGTTTAATTAAATTTGAAATGCCAATTCCCCTGAATCTACTTCCCAATTTACCTAGCTACTAGCTAGCAAATCTAGCCGATCGCACTTATGGCAGCACTTGGAGTGGATAAATTTATCCCTAATCAGGAAAAACAATAACACATCTATGGTTTCACTGTCAATATTGATGATGATTTTTTAACAATATCTATTTTGCCGCTGAGTCATGCTCACCTCTAGAAAGAGCGGGTTGATAAATGCTAAAGTCTCTAGGATTTATAAACCTTTTCCTTATTCCTCTTTCCCCTTCCCCTCCCCCTTCTTGAGACTAAACATTTAACCATTCCAGGAGTACCCTGGGGGCCGGCAACAAAATCATTAACAAAAGCCCGATCGCCATTAGCCCCAAAAAATCCCGCCGGTCGTCCAATTCGCTAACATCATTCAGCGCAGGTTCGTCGTTTAGTGGCGTGAAAAACAAAATAATCGCCCACAGCAGCAAACCCTGTTCCAAAAAAGAAAGCAGCAACATACAAAGTCTAGCAAATTGCCCGATCGCCATACTCGCTCGCTGGCCGAACATCGCGTGTACGATGTGCCCGCCGTCGAGTTGTCCCACTGGCATCAAATTAAACGCCGTCACGATCAAACCTAAATAACCCGCCACCGCTACGGGATGCAAATTGATCGCAGTTTCCGCATTCAAAGCACCGCCCAAGGTTAACTTGCTCAAGAGAGTCATCAGCAGCGAAAAATTCGGTTTGAAAGACTCAAAATTTAACATTCCAGACTTGTCTGACAGCGGTACAAGAGTCGAATGATCCAAACCCCAAATTAATAATGGCACTGCCGCAACTAAACCCGCCAGGGGCCCGGCAATACTAACATCAAATAAAGCTCGGCGGTTGGGAATTGGACTCCGTATTTGAATGAAGGCCCCAAAAGTTCCCAAGAAAAAAGGAATCGGAATAAAATAAGGCAAAGTCGTGCGAATTTGGTAAAATCTGGCAGCTAAATAGTGACCTAATTCGTGAATTCCCAAAAATGTAATTAGAGCCAGCGAGTAAGACAAACCCTGCAGCAACATTGATGGGTTGGACTGCAAAGCTTGTTCAGTAACTCCGGCAAGTCGCGCCCCCACAAGCGTAGTCGTAAACACCGTGATCAGCAGCAAAGCTAATGCGAAAAATGGCCGGGTTACAGATTCGGTTTTGACAGGAGTTTCCCCTGATTGGTGGCTGGGATTGGGAACTATAGCAAAAAAAGGTTGACCGCTCAAGCTGTTTTGAAATACTACTAAAAAGCGATCGCCAAAAAGCCTCTCCACATTCTCCCGAATCGCCTGATAAGCAGCCTCGGGGTTCGTCCGCAACTGTCCGCGACAAATTACAGCCTGCGGCCGAAATTCCAAATCTCGCAAAAAGTAAATTGACCAAGGAAAACAATCGCGCAAACTCGCTTCTTCTTCTTGATTGATCGGGCGCACGGGCGGTTTTGGCTTTACAGGTTCAGTCGCAGAGTCTGCTACCTGCTCAACAGTTTCGGCGGTAATTCTCTTGCGCCCCAACTGTACCAAAAACCAATACAAAAAAGGGCAAACCAGAAAAGGTATAATTACCAACTCCGGCGGTACAGTTTTGCTCGTGCCGTAAACTAAAATCCAACCACTCCAAATCAGGGCGGGCGCCATCATTACCAGCCACAGCAGCCATACCGGAGTTCGGGTGATGCGGCTAGTGCCGTTCTGCAACAAGTAGTACGATATCAGCCCCAATACGAACAACCATAGTAAAAAGAACATAATATTTATCCCATTCCCTTCTGAAATACTTCCTTGAAACAACAGAGTTCAGTCTCCAAACAACCCAGGCCCGTGCTCGACAATATCCTTGCTTTCCCGCCTAACCGGGATACCCTGGGTGCAACAGCCTATTTCATTGTAGAAAACCAAACTAACATCCTGGTGGATTGTCCCGCTTGGGATGAGATTAACCAAACATTTTTGCGGGAACACGGCGGCGTGCGACTGCTGTTTTTGACCCACCGTGGCGCTATCGCCAGGGCGCGGGAGATTCAGCAAGCCACGGGGTGCGAGATCCTGATTCAAGAGCAGGAAGCTTATTTACTGCCGGGTTTGAAGGTGACGGTTTTTGAGCGAGAATTTGTTGTGAGCGATGGAATGAAAGCATTTTGGACTCCTGGTCATTCTCCTGGTTCCTCTTGCCTTTATCATAGTGGCAGCGGTGGAGTGCTGTTTTCGGGTAGGCACTTGCTCCCCAACCGAGAAGCCGCCCCAGTACCGCTGTGGACGCCAAAAACTTTTCACTGGCCCAGGCAAATTAACAGCGTGAAGTCAATTATCGATCGATTTTCACCGGAAACTTTACAGTATATTTGTCCCGGTGCAAATACTGGTTTTTTGCGGGGAAAAGGATCGATCGATCGAGCTTTTGAGCAATTAGCCAATCTGGATTTAGCTGTTTGTTTGCAGTCAAAACCTGAACCATAAATGTATGCTGCCACATCAAAAAATGATCTGACGCGCTAATTATAGCGGTAAGGTGCGCCCTTACGCACCCTACATAATTCTTCAGTCTCTTAGAGAGGAAGTTCGTTGGTGAAGTAGCGGTTTCAACCGCCGATTCTTACCTTGGAAAAAACTGTGGAAAAAACCGAAAAAGAAAAAATGCTCGCCGGCGAATTGTATTTAGCTGCTGATGAGCAATTAATTTTAGAGCGCCAGCGAGCCCGCCGCCTCGCCAGAACCTACAATTCTACCCGCGAAGATGAACCAGACAAACGGTTAGAAATTCTCGCAGAATGGTTCGGTGCAGTTGGCCCAAAAGTTGAAATCGAGCCACCTTTCTACTGCGACTACGGCAGTAATATTTATGCGGGAAACGGATTGTATATGAATTTTGGTTGCGTGATTCTCGACTGCAATCGAGTTAACATTGGCGAAAATTTACTGTGTGGGCCCAACGTACAAATTTACACCGCTCTTCACCCCACAGACCCGGAAATAAGGCTTTCTGGCCAAGAACTCGCCGCTGAAATTAATATTGGCAATAATGTTTGGATTGGCGGCGGCAGTATTATTTGTCCAGGAGTCACTATTGGCGACAATAGCACGATCGGCGCAGGCAGTGTTGTGGTCAAAGATATTCCCGCAAACGTCGTGGCGGCGGGGAATTCTTGCCGAATCATCCGGCATCTACCTTGATGTGGTACGATCGACACACTCGTGCGATCGGCTCTTTGGAGCTTAAGCCAAAAATTTTAGCTATTAGAACAGCCGGTTTGAGATTTTTTAGGTAAAATCCCCAAAAAAAACGCTGGAGAAAATCTAAAATCTCAAATCTAAAATCGCTTAATTTCTCGTTCCCGGTTTCCACACTACCAAGCTTTTCTTATGACGACTGCAACAGTTTATCCCAACGCTCCTGATCTCTGTACCGACGACTACATAGCAGTCGGTGTAGCTACCTGCTTCATTAAAGAAGAAGGCGAAGTTTTTGAAGTGCAAGTAATCGAAGCTATTCCCTCAGCAGCTTTGGAAGCAATTTTGAAGGGAATTCCCACATCTTATTTAATGATTTGCGGGACGACTTTGGGAGCAGTGCTCGACGGCGAAACACCCAAAATGTTGCCAGAATTCCCGACATCAGCTCAGTTTAGCGAAGAATTTGGCTTTCGGGCGATCGCTGCTGCCCGCACTTACAAAATCCGCCCCCAAGCTCAACTTCACATTCCCTTGGGAACAGTTCGCAACGACTTTACTTATTCCTTAGAACGCAAAAGAGTGCTCAACTCCGAGCGCGTCATTCGCACGGAAGACAATGTGAAACAGCACGAACACACTCACAAGGTTCTTTAAACAAATCCCGCAACTGGGGCAATTTAACAGTGCCTCAGCCAGCGGCTGCACCGAAAATACTTTTGATTGTTGAGATAGAAATTAAAGATTTAACAAGTTTTTCCTTCATTAATAATGAGCGAAAAACTTTTAATATTTCGTTATTAAGCAATACTGGGGACAGTTTTTGATTACCAACTGTATAATAAGGGTTTCAAGACAATTCGGAAATCTAACTATCAACGGAATATCTAAGGTTTTAGAGTAGGAAATAAAAGCAGTATGGACTATTGATTAAGACACACACCAAACATCTCAACCTAAAAAGTCTACTGCTCACATCACCTAAATAACATCAATTATTAACGACTGTAAAAAAGAATTAAGTAGTTGATGATTTTTTTAAGTAATCAAAAATGTGGTATGATATTATTCCTGTTTAACAAAGTGATATCAAATCGGTAGGCTCGGAATTAATATTACCCACCGCTTTCGACACGGCAATGCCGTGTCCCTACAATTAATCTGGGTATGGAAACGGCACTGCCGTGTCCTTTATATCATAAGGAGTGCAACCGGAAACGATAGGAGCCGCTCGGGGGAAAAAATTAAAAAATCCCCGCGATTATTGAATGCTAGTAGTTTAATACTACTGGCCGGCGGGCGAGTAGATCGTAGGTGAGCTAAGGATTTCAATCTCACAAATTGGTCAAACCATGCGAAGCTTTGCGAGAGTAAAGTGGTGGAAATTAACTCGACTATTGCCAGCGGGATTAAAGGGCGAATACCATCTTGGGTACCAAACTGCGCTCTTAATTTTGGGGGTCACAATTCTGGCAGCTAGCATTACTGGTTGTATCAGCTATCAAAGTGTTCGTCGCTTGATTATCACCAAAAGCGAGCGAAATGCTTTGTTAGAAGTTAGGGAGCGCGCCAACAATATCGATCGCTGGCTCGGCACTAGAAAGGCTGAGATCGAAATCCTCGCCAATACTACTCCCGTTCGTTCGATGAATTGGTCAGTGGCAGCGCCTTATTTAAAATCGCAAGTAAATCGACTGCAAGAATTCCAGCACTTCGCATTAATTGCTCCCGACGGTTCTTATTTCACCACAAAAGTGGGCCGAGCGTTGATTAATGTGAGCGATCGCCAACACTTTAAAAAGGCAATGGCTGGGGAAGTCTATGTTTCCGATCCTACCATTTCTCGCACGCTCAAAGGACAAAGTATTGTTCCCATTTCGGCTCCGGTGTGGTCAAGTTCGGCAAATTCTCTTGATAAAAAAGCACAAAAGCCGATCGGAGTAATGAACGGCGTCATTAGCATTGACCGCATTGCCCAAGTAGTAAGAAAGCTGGAATATGCCCCCGGAACTTACGCTTTTGTTCTCAATTCTCAAGGAGTGCCGATTGTGCATCCCGACGCTCGGTTAATGGGAAATATCGACAAGCCGGCTCCGACTCTTTTAGAGTCCGCAGATGCTAATTTGGCGAATGTAGCCCGGGAGATGGTTTATCAAAAAACGGGCATTTCGCTGACTAAAATCAACGACACCAAAGTTTATGTTGCCTATCTTCCATTAGAACAAGCTGAATGGTCGATCGCCCTCGTAATTCCCCGCGACAATCTCGAAAAAGAACTTTTTCCTTTCAAGATACTAGCAGTAACCGCCGGCGTACTTGTCGCCGCAGCTATTTTCGCAGCAATTGTGGCGCTCAAGCTGTTTGCCCTAAATTGCATTCGCAGTCGCACAGAAGGCCTTCTCCACCGCTTGACAGGCCGCATTCGCGCTTGCTTGCACCTCGATCGCATCCTCCAAACTACAGTAGACGAACTCGGTACTTTACTGAAGCTCGATCGAGCAATTTTCGCATGGTACGACCCCCGACAAGATACTTTAGAATTTGGCTGGGAATATTGCCGGGAAGGTTTGCCGGGGCGCTTGGGAATCTTTGGTGTTGCAGGAGGGCCCTCTGGAGATTTAGCTGCACGGCTTCACCGCTGCGAAACGATACTGCTGCATAAAACCGCCGCCCCGGATGCCACAGCGTCTGAGGAACACGCCTATATCGAACTCACAAATAGTCACTACGCAGCAGTACCTGTACTAACTCAGAATCATCGGCTGGGATATCTGTTCGCCTGTGCAAACCGGCGGTTTGCGACTCCCGACGAGGTGGAAGTTTTGGAAGCAATTGCCGACTCGCTGGCGATCGCAATTTCCCAATCCCAACTCCACGGGCAAATTCAAGAAGAACTCAAACTTTTGGAAGAAGTATTAGCCAAACTCAGAATCACCGAAGAGCATTTAGTACAAAGCGAAAAAATTACAATGGTGGGTCAACTAGCCGCCGAAGTTGCCCAGGAAATTAATAACCCGATTAACTTTATTTACGGCCGCCTGATTCATCTAAACGATTATATCAAAGATTTGCTCCATATAATTCGCCTCTATCGAGAACAATATCCCCAACCTGTGCCACGAATTGCCAAAAAAATAGAGACTTGCGACCTAGATTTTATCAGCCAAGAGTTGCCGCAAATCCTCAATTTTTTGAAAATAGGAGCCGATGGCATTCGCCAGATAGTCCTGGCTTTGAGGAAATTTTCACTTCCTGACGAAGCCAACAAAGAACACGCCAACGTTAATGAGAGCATCGACAATATTTTGCTGTTGCTGGCTCACAGACTGGAGCAAAAAATATTAGTAGTCAAGGAATACCACAACCTGCCGCCAATTTTGTGTTATCCCGCTCAACTGAGTCAGGTATTCGCGAGTCTGATCTGCCATGCTATAGATGCAGTTAAAAGTATTGAAAACTCTGCTCAAATTATTACAATCAAAACCGATATTTTTGAGGATGATACAGGCAGGTTTATTGTTGTATCTATCGCCCACAATGGCTGTATAATTCCGCCGGAAATTCAACCCAGAATATTTGACCAGTTTGGCCATACTAAATCCTTTAAAAATTTTACAGGGTTGGAGCTGTCGGTGTGCTATAAAATTATTGTAGAATTGCACGGCGGCCGGCTGACAGTTGAATCTCCGGTTCAACCTCAAATTAAATCTCAAACTGGGGGCGGCGCTGAGTTTAGGGTAAAATTGCCGATCGTTTGATATCGCATTTTGCCACCAGGGAAACCCGTCGCAAATCTTGCTAACAAGCGGCGCGAAAAGCTTAATGTGGCTTCACAGTCAAGACTTTAGTCCTCATCAAACGGAGGGCTGAAGTCCTCACTACAAACCTAACGATCATTTGTTAACCTAAATTGCTATGATAAGATTAGGGAAATAATAAAGGTGCAACCACAGCAAACAACCAACCTGCCATTACCAAGACTTCGGCAACAATTAATAAAATATTTCTGTTCATTTTCAAATTAAGCATTTTCACATTAAGAGCGATCGACCAAAGAGCGAATTTTCTTCCACCAAGCCGCCGGCGAATCTTCCTGGCGATAGGCGGCATCAAACATCGACAAAATTAGTGGCAAACCCCCCACCTTCGCACTCATCAACAAGTGCATTGCCAGACAAAATATCAATACCACCCAACCAGAAGCGTGTAAATAATACCAAACCTGCGTCAATTCCCCAGCCGGCAGCCATTCTTCCTTAACCATACTGCCAGAAGCGATCGCCCAAGTCAGTGCCAGCAACATCAACGTATTCACAATCCGGTGCAAACTGTACCACCAAATCGGTTTTCCCAACTGCGTTAGTTTCCCAAATGAATCCGGCTGCACCAAGCGTTTTTGACCTGGGTGGAAACTGTACAATGCAAAAGCCGGCATTATTCCTAACAGCAACATCTTGCCAAAAGTGCCGTGAATCCCGATAATATCTGCAATCTGAGGCACGGGGACTTTGCCAAACCGCCCATCGTAGGTGTTGTAAACCAGAAATGCGCTCAAAATTGCTAAAAGGGCGATCGCAGCGTTAACCCCATGCAGTAATCTCAGCAGCAATGGCTGGTAGGGTCTAGATGGCGGCATAGTCAATTCTGCTACTTGATAAATAAATCTTTTACACAATACAGCTAAGCGCTGATTTTTTCAACTTTCGCCAATTGTGAAATAAATGTGAGTCAAAAATGAATATATTATGATAAGAACGCAATTATATCAAAATTTAGTGTAAACTAAAACAGTCAAGAGAAACACTTTATTTATAAAACCTAACACTTTACAAAAATGGATGCAGCCACTACCATATTACTTTCCTTGGGACTAGCAGCAGATGCTTTTGCTGTTGCTGTTTCGAGCGGTTTAGCAATCAAACACATGAAGGTCAATAAAGCTTTAAAAATCGCCTTATTTTTCGGAGGGTTTCAAGCTTTAATGCCCGTCATAGGATGGCTCATCGGTCTTAGTTTTAGTTTTTTGATAACACCGATCGATCATTGGATCGCTTTTGGGCTTTTGAGTTTCATTGGCGGGAGAATGATTTACGAATCGCTGCAAAGCGAAGAATGCGAGAAAAAGTTCAATCCCTTAGATACGGGGACTTTAATAACGCTGTCGGTGGCGACGAGTATCGATGCCCTCGCAGTTGGCCTCGGATTTGCTGTCCTGAAAGATTCTATTGCTCCTGCGGTGACTGCGATCGGATTTATTACTTTCTTTTTAGCCTTTGCAGGGGTGTTTATCGGGCACAAGTGCGGCAACTTGTTTGCTAATAAAATTGAGATATTGGGAGGAGCAATTTTGATTTTCATTGGCAGCAGAATCTTGTTTCTGCACTTGACAGAAATGCCATTAGTTATAGGTAATTAGTAATTAGTCAGTAGTCAGTAGTCATCAGTCGAACATTGACATCAGAGTCTCTGGTGACTCCAATTCCCAATTCCCAAAAAATGCTATAACAGCAATATTGCGTTAAAGGATAAAAATTCCGTGCTGAAACTTTACGGCGGAGCCCGCAGCCGGGCCTCAATTGTCAAGTGGTATCTAGAAGAAATAGCGGTTCCCTACGAATTCGTCATGCTGGATATGCAAGCAGGGGAACACTTGCAGCCAGAGTATCTCGAAATTAACCCGATCGGCAAAGTACCGGCAATTGTTGACGGAGATTTTAAACTTTGGGAATCCGGCGCAATTCTGCTGTATTTAGCTCAAAAATATGGTAAAATGCCAGACACTTTGGAGCAGCAAGCTCAAATCGTGCAGTGGATCACGTTTGCTAACGCCACCCTGGGGCCGGGAATATTTACAGAAGCAAGTCGCGATCGCGAAACTCCCAAGTTGTTAAAACCGTTAAATGAAATCTTCGAGAAACAGCCATTTTTAATGGGTGATGAATTTGGCGTCGCCGACGCAGCAGTCGGGTCAATGTTGGCCTACATTCCCATGATGCTAAAACTAGACCTCAGTGCTTATCCGGCCGTTGTAGATTACATCAAGCGGATCACAGAAAGACCGGCTTTCAAAAGTGCGATCGGCGGTAGCTGAAGGCAGAAAGAAGAACGAAACAAAACTTAATAGCTAAAAGCAGGGGCAATTTGTGAATTGCCCCTGCTTTTGATGAAATCAAACTTATCTAAATCCGACAGCCGCCTGCCAAACAAAAGCCAGCAGCAAGAAAAATACGGGAATGACCGGCAAAACATTAACCAAAGGCTCAAAAATCGAATAAGCTTCGGGCAGTTTTGCTAAGAGTAATGCAGCTTCCATGAATCAACCTACCTATCCAACAGAATTTTCATAATTGTCGCATATCTTTACCCAAGGCAATCATGATTGATCGACTCTCGGTGCAAGCCAGTAGGCAAACTCTTCAGTAAATCTATCGGCTAAAATCGCCTCCCGCATCCTCCCCGTAAAGCGAATCAACTCCGTCACATTGTGAAGCGCCAGCAAAGTATACCCCAGCACTTCGTTAGCCCGCGCCAAATGAGCCAAATAAGCCCGACTGAATTTTTGGCAGGTATAACAAGGGCAAGACTCATCCAGCGGAGCAAAATCCTCCCGGAACCGAGCATTTTTCAAACTCCAGCGTTCCCCACCCACAAAAGCCGTCCCGTGGCGGGCCAGCCGAGTCGGAATCACGCAGTCAAACATATCTACGCCACTAGCCACCGCCAGCGCCATTTCCCGATAAGTCCCAATCCCCATCAAATAACGCGGTTTATTTGCCGGCAACAGAGGCGCAGTCACCTTCACAATCTCTGCGATCAAATCCCCCGATTCCCCGACACTAACGCCGCCGATGGCGTAGCCTGGTAAATCCAAATCTACCAACTGGTTCGCCGCGCGCGATCGCAAATCGGGGAAAACGCCCCCCTGGACAATTCCGAACAAAGCTTGATCCGGGCGCGAGTGAGCTTGAATGCAGCGTTGCAGCCAGCGGTAAGTGCGATTTGTTGCAGCCTCCACCTCCTCCCGCGTAGCGGGGTAAGGGGGACACTCGTCAAACGCCATAATCACATCGGCGCCCAACTCATTCTGAATTTCGATCGATCGTTCCGGCGTCAAATTAATCATGCGGCCATCGCGGGGAGAGCGAAAAGTCACCCCATTCTCAGAAATAGTCCGCATTTGGCTCAAGCTAAACACCTGAAAGCCACCCGAATCCGTCAGCATCGGGCCTGGCCAAGCCATAAATTTATGCAATCCGCCGGCGCCAGCGACAATTGCTTCCCCCGGCTGCAGGTGCAAGTGATAAGTATTTGCCAAAACCATTTGAGAACCCGCCGCCTCAAGATGTGCGGGTGTCAAAGTTTTGACATTAGCTAGCGTCCCCACTGGCATAAATTTAGGCGTTTCCACAACACCGTGGGGAGTGGCAAAAACCCCTGCACGCGCTTGGGTATGGCTGCAATTAGCCTGACATTTAAAAGAAAATTTCGCCTTGTCCTCAGTCATTAGTCCCCGATGCTCGTTAACCGCTACTCGGCCGTCCGTGTTATTTAATCTATTGTTGATGACATCGCGACAAAAAACTCACCACCGATGGCTAATGACTGACGATTAAAAGGGGGAATCATCTTCGTCCAATTGCAGATCCCAGTTGCCTGAGAGTACCTGATCGACAACCGCATCCAAAGCTGCAGCATTTAAATTCCGGGCGAATTGCTCTTGCAAAGGATTGGAGAGGGGAATTAACCGCAACTGCCGTCCATCTTGAATCAGGTCAAAATAAGCACCATCTTCAGGGGACTGTTTCAGTTCCAGGTAATCAAAACTATACACGTTCAAATAAAGCGCATGGTTGGCAATCAGGGTAGAACGGTGGGGGTTGGCGAAGACTTCGAGCACATAACCTTCCCCTTCGCTATAAATCTGGCCATCTTGTATGTGAAGGTAGCGGACACGTCCTAAATCAAACAGCAATCTTTTGATATCGCGTTTGTTGACGACAATCCCTGTATCGATGATGCAAGGAGCAACTACCCTGTTATTCAATTGATCGTGACTCATGTAGTAAAAGCCTCTGTTGTAGTATTTTCCCGTCTTGAACATCAGGGAGTTAGCTAGAATTCTTGGGAAGGGAAACGCGGATCTTGAGTTTAGTCATTTTAGATAGGGAGCTTTGGGATCGCTGCCGACAGAGGTTTTCCGGGGAAAAGAGCGGGCGACAGGAGGAATGCTCGATCCAAAAAACTAGGGTGTTACAGTCCAATTCTGGCACACACTAATCGATTGACAACTGCATACCAGATGAAAAATTTTCTATCTTATGGTGCATGATAAATGGGTTCGCTCTACGATCGACTTTTTCCGGAATCAAGGCGCTGCCATCGCAGCCGCAGTCGCTTTTTATACTTGTTTGCCGGTACCGGTGTCTTGGACTTTGGAGTTTCGGGGCATTGCCCGCTTGGCACCGGCGATCGGGCTTTTGATTGGGGGGATGGTGGGCCTGGCGGATGTTGGGTTGCAGTTGTTGGGAATGCCTGCTCTGACTCGATCGGCCTTGGTGGTAGTCTTGGGCATCGCCGTGACTGGCGGGCTGCACCTAGACGGGGCAATGGACGCGGCGGACGGGCTGGCTGTACCCGACCCTGTGCGTCGGCTGGAAGTCATGCGGGACAGCGTTACAGGAGCCTTTGGGGCGATGGCTGCGATCGCGATCGTGCTGCTGAAAACTGCCGCTCTCTCGGACTTAAATAACTATCGGTGGCTGGCTTTGATGGGTGTCGCCGGTTGGGGAAGGTGGGCCCAACTGGTGGCGATCGCCCGCTATCCCTATCTCCGGGCAGAGGGTAAGGGAGCTTTTCACAAAGAATCTATTTATTCTCCTTTTGATTTTATCCCAGGAGTGCTGTTGCTGCTGAGTTTGAGCGTGGTGCAAGTTGTCTTGGAGGGCGATCGGTGGCTGTTGGGGGTGGGGATGGCTTTGGGGGGAAGTGCGATCGGAATTTTTGCCGGAGCCTGGTTTAACCACCGTTTGGGCGGCCACACGGGCGATACTTACGGTGCCGTAGTCGAGTGGACGGAGGCTTTATTGCTGTGTCTTTTGGCGGCTTTGGAAGGGTAAGTTATGCCATGTTGCCATTGTTTGAGTGAAGACTTTAGTCCAATGGCACTGAAAAAGTGAGCAAAAAAAAATCTGTAAGGCAAGCTCTGCATAGATAATTGCCTTACAAACCAAAATATCTCTCTCTAGTATGCCCAATCGTGCGTCTATTCTCAAGCAACAATTTTTACAGAGTGTTGCCTTACCCTGGAAAGAATTGCTACCAGACTCTACAGTCAAAGAGCTTCTGGCGAAGGAGAATCTCAGATACTACAACAGCGTCTATACGCCGATAGTTACCTTATGGGCGATGATATCTCAGGTACTAGATCCAGACAAAAGTTTGAGTCAAGCAGTAAAACGGATGAGTACCTGGCCCAGTGGTGCTGGAGTGGTGCCTCCTTCTTCAGACACTGGGGCATACAGTAAAGCTCGTCAACGACTACCTGAAAGACTTGTCCAACAGTTAGTACCTGTAGTGGCAGAGGCACTAGAAAAGCAAGTTCCTCGCCTACAGCAATGGTGTGGACGACAGGTGCGGGTACTAGACGGCACAACCGTGTTGATGAGTGATACTGCTGCCAATCAAGCTGAGTATCCGCAACACAGCAATCAAAAAACTGGGTGTGGATTTCCCATCGCCAAAGTGGTAGTGCTCTTTTCATTGCTCACAGGTGCAGTCGTATCGGCTGGTATTGCTTCATTGACGATGAGTGAGATTGTAATGAGTCGCCTGTTATATGCGAATTTAGTTCCCGACGATGTGATATTAGCCGATCGAGCTTACGGCAATTATGTCGATTTAGTTTTGGTAAAACAGCAGGGAGCCGACGCTGTTTTTCGGAAAAATCATCTCCGTAAAACTGACTTAAGGGCGGGGCAAGAAGTTGGGAATTGGCGACCATCAAGTAGTCTGGAATAAGCCTCAACAGTGTCCCAAACACATGAGTAATGAGGAATTCGAGGAATTACCATCTAATTTCATTGTTCGGGAAGTCTGCTTGCGAATTCAACACCGTGGCTTCCGAGACGAGCGTATTATTGTAGTCACAACGTTACTGGACGCCCAACGCTACACTGTTCACAAATTAACTCAGTTATACGGGCTGCGGTGGTCTGCTGCTGAAGTCAGTCTCCGTCATCTTAAAACTACTTTGAAAATGGAGATGTTAACAGCTAAAACTCCGGCAATGGTCAGAAAGGAAATCTGGATACACTTATTGGCTTACACTTTATTACGTACCATTATGTGGCAGTCAGTATCTTCATCAGAACATACAGCTTTTCAAATCTCCTTCCAATCAACAAGGCAGCAGTTTAATCAGTTATTGACGCTGTTGGCAACTACAGGAAAGCGCCAACAGCGACAATGGCATCAATTTCTGTTGTCGCAGGTGGCAACTAATTTACTCACGATACGACCTGAGCGTTCCGAACCTCCGGTGTTGAAACACAGGCCAAAGCCGTATCCTCGAATGCAGGAACCTCGCTCTATCTTAAAAGGTAAACAGGCCTTGCGATCGAGACTTTTTCAGTGACATTGGACTTTAGTCCTCAATTTAGCAAATAACGACGGTTCTAGCAGGTGGAAATCCGCACTCATCGGGCAATCGTTTTCATCCTGTCTGCCTTCAAATGCCACCCTAGATTAGATACAGCAAACCTCAAACTTTAAAGAAAGCTATGGGATACTTTATTGCTGCGATCGTCCTCGGAATGTTAATTTGGGCTGGGTTCGAGATTGTCCAAACAATCCGCAATTGGGAAACGAATCCCGAAGAAACTACCAGCAAAATTCAAGCTGAAATGGTCAAAGAAACATATCGCGGTCAATTTGGTGGCGATGCGCTGGAGGGAGGGAGTCAGGCTGTCGGAAACGCACTCCACGCCGGCCACTGCGCCGCCGAATCTGCTCCAAGTGCGATCGGTCATGTGGTAGAAGGCTTGTTGCACGTGCTACACCATTAATATCGTGTCTGCTAGCGTAAGTTGTGCAAGTGTTTTTGATGCTGTAGGGGCTGGTTTTACGAATAATTTTTGACGCACACAAACAATCTCATAAACCCGCCCCCACACAACTAATAACCTATATCAACCTTGACTTTGAGCGAAGGGAAAAAATGTACATTGACGTTTACCGTTTAGAGAGAGGGGGCGGGTTTACGGGATTATTAGTTTTTGGCGTAGATGGTTGATAAAACCCGCCCCTAGGAGAGCGCACATTATACAAAAACCAACCAAGCGGACATGATATAACAACACAAAATGAATGGAAAATGCCACTGCAAATTTTCCATTCATTCTCACTTTTTAGGCTTTTGGCTCAACCCAAACCGTCATCCCCTCAACCCTCAAACCTTTGCCGCGAGTGCCGCAATATTGACCGTTAGCAGTAACAGGAGTATCGCCCACATTCTGGATATGAGCCGTATAAAATACGTCGTATTTATCAGCTTGCGGCCCTGTCAGCCGCGCGGCAAATCCCTCAATGCGCTTGGCTTTGCCCCGGAAACCGGCTAGATCCCCCTCATCGATCCAAGCAGTATCGCCAACTCCTTCAACGTGAGCCATGTACTGCAAATTTAAACCGGCAACGGGAGGCTCTATTTTAATTTGAAATCCTTCCACGCGGCGGCCTTGCGCTTTAGTACCCGCGTATTCTCGATCGCTAAAAGTTCGATCGCCAATTCCTTGAATATGCGCCAACACTTTTAAACCCACAGGCGCCACTGTTTGGGAACTCGCAGACTGCGCGATCCAAACTTTGATGCCCTCTATTCTCAAAGCTTTGCCGCGAGTGCCACAATATTCGCCGTTGGAGGACACGTCGGTGTCGCCAATATTCTGAATGTGAGCGCTATAAAATACGTCGTACTTATCAGCTTGCGGCCCGCTCAACCGCACCGCAAATCCCTCAATTCGTTTCGCTTGACCCCGAAAACCTGCCAATTCTCCTTGGCCGATCCAAGGAGTATCGCCAACACCTTCGACGTGAGCCATGTACTCGACATTTAAGCCGGGAATTGGCGGGTCGATATTAATCGCAAATCCTTCGACACGGCGCCCTTGAGCTTTAGTACCCGCGTATTCTTGAGCACCGAAAGTTCGATCGCCAATTCCCTGAATGTGCACCAAAACTTTGATTCCCAAACCGCCCTCTACGGCCACCGCTGGTTGAATTTTCTGGGGTGCCCCAAAAACAATGTTCCCGGAACCGGTTGTCTGAAGAGACTTAGGTACTTCCACGCTGGGAACAATAATTACCTCGTGCATGGGGGCAGAAGGTGCGGGGGATTCCAAAATCTGGATCTGTGGCGCAACTGTAACTTGTTTCGGTACAACATTTCCTGACGGGATGACAATCACTTCTGGCAAAGGTTCGGCGCTGATTTTTTGTTCTGGCGCTGGTTTAAATGCTGGTTCGACTTTTGCAGGTGCTGCTTTTACCATCTCAGCAATGGTTAATTTGCCTCTGGAAATGGCTACGGCTATTTGTTTGCCAAAAGCGGCGCTGACTGTTTCTTCGAGAATTACCCACTGTTCGTCGTCTAATTTGTCTTGCTGTTCCACTAGGGCGAGCACTGCTGAAACAGGGTGTTTGCCACTGACTAAGGATTCTGCGTCGGAATGCAGTTGGGTTGGGGTTGATTCGGAAATTGCGCGCTGCAGTTCGCGGGCTTTGGCATGAACTGATTGTAAGGGCGCGAAGTCGCTTTGTTCGCGGTGGGCGATCGCCAATACTCGATCGATCACTTTCAATGCTGCATCGCGAATTTCTGCTTTACCTTCAGAAGCTGCTGCAGTCTCGACTAAGTTTTGAATGTCTTTGAGGGAAGCAATTTCCCCCGGCGCGATCGCGGATTTGTTTGCTTCGAGAGCTTGTTTTTGGATAGCGGCAAAGTTGCGGCTGTAGGCTGCTACTTCTTGCAGCAAGCTGTCAGAGGGAGGAAGGCCCGAGTCTTGCAGTTGTTTTGCTGCCATTGACAGGCGATCGGCCAAATTAGCATAAGTTTCCGATAGTCGGGCTATTTGTTGTAGCAAATCTTTATGAGCTAGTTCCATATGTCTTGCCGTAAATATTTAACTTGCTGATTATAGACGTTGAGCGTCTTCTGAAGGTAGAAGGCAGTAGTCATCAGTCATTAGTCCGATGGAAGAAGAAAAATGCTCCCACTCTCCGACTCCCCCACTCGGACACTCTCCGACTCGCTCACCCAGACACCCGGACACTCTCCGACTCCCCACTATCCGACTCCTCCTCTGGCATCCCCCGCGTGATCGCCGTCACAACCGTGCAAATACTTAGTCACACTCTGCGACTCCGGCTGTCACGAGTGGCCCGTAACAATGTCACACCTATCGAGCAATAGCCGTCACTGCTGATTCTGTGAAAACAGTTGATACTGAGGCTTGAACCAATAAAATTCCCAAGTGTTATGGTACTAATTCGCGATCTCGCCCAGCAAGCTCTGGCTCTAGGCTATCTAACCCTTGAAGCCGAAAATCAACTGCGGCGGATGTTAACTACCACCAAGTATGACTTGGAAGACTTAAATGCTTTTATGGCTTTGCAACTAGCAGCTATGTCCGGAGGAGTGAAACAAGAGTCTCGCGAGCTTAAAAATTTTGAAATCTTTGGCGAGACAGCTTCCGAAACTTCCTGTTAGTAATTAGTTGGCTTTTGATTAGTTAAAATTTAGTAAGGGACATTTCTACCGTGCAGATTCGTGAAGTTGTAAAACAAGCTATTGCCGCTGGATATCTGAGTTTGGAAGCGGAAAATGAAATGCAGAATATTTTTTCCTCAGCCAAGTGTGATTTAGAAGATTTGAATGCTTTTATGAGCTTGCAGTTAGCTGCGATGGCGGGCCGCGTGAGGCAAGAGTCTTTGGAATTGATGAAAATGCCAACTTTTTCTGATAAAAATTAATTTTTTATTCAGCCATGGGGCGAGGTAAATATTAACTTTTTTCTTTTAAAAAAACGGGTAAAATTTAATTATTTTGCTAATTTATATACTAATTAATTTAAAAAATATTGGTATTTTGGTTCACTGGGTGTTGAGCAAATTAACTAAAATTGAAAAAAATATTAAAATGAATATGTAAGTATATCGTGATGACTCCACTCGTCCAAGGTCAGGGTTGGATGACCCGACCCGTCAAGGCGTAGTTAAAGTGTTTGCTTGGTAACAGTTGAGCATTATTCTTGAAATGTTATGTATTGTTAACACACTATCAAATGGAGAAGATTTATCGATCGCCCCAAGCAGAGATTTCAAGCGTTTTAGCCACTTTGTAGGCGTTGCATAATTGCGGGATAATTTTGATTGTTTTTTTGTGGGATAGGCTCTCGTAGCCCGAAGGCGGGTATTTTCACAGCAGGGGGAACACCCCTAAATAATCATCCTCAAATTGTGTAACGCCCCTTGTTCACCTTCTTGACAGGTATGGCTGGGATGAGGGCAAACAATTTATGATCAGTGATTAACTGAACTGGGTATGAAGCAACTAATATTATCTACCATCCATCGACCGCAATAAAATTAGTTGGTAGTGAGGAATTTAACCCTCATAAAACTCGCTCGTACTTCCGTCGTCAATACAAACGTTATAACGGTTATTATACCCACTTTTATATAATCACTGAGACTATTTCCTACGACTCCGACGCTCTAACTCTTTAATTACCCTCAGAACAAACAGCGACATTAAAGCGCCAATTAATGCCAGTTGCCACAACCCGCATCCTGCGGCAGTTCCTAAAGCTGCTGACACCCAAATAGCGGCTGCAGAGGTGAGCCCGTGAACTTCAACTTTGCCTATTTCCTGTCGATTTTGCCGCAGAATTTCTCCACCTCCCAAAAACCCAATCCCGGCAGCAATGCCTTGAATTACGCGCGCTACAGCATCTCCTCCGTTTTCATTTTTACCCATTGCCAGCGGCATTAAAACAAACAGTGCACAACCCATACTAACTAGCATATGAGTTCTCAAGCCCGCTGGTTTGTTTCTGAGTTGGCGCTCCCATCCAATAATTCCGCCAACAAACATGGCTAGGCACAACCTTAACAGTATGCCTAGCCAATTATCGGGAGACCACAAGTTAGCGATCGACAATGTTTTTCTGCAAATAATTAATCCGAAGATTCCAATATTAGCGGAGTACGATGTCCGATCGCAATCTCACTGCCAAATCTTGTTCCGGGCGAATCACGAGCACGTCAACGCTGCGCCGCCCCAACAATACTCCAGCTAAAGCGCCGATCCCAGCGCCTCCCAATACTTCTTCAGTCGCGATCGCTTTGTCGCCGGTAATGCCTGCGAGTGCTGCTGCTGCTGCTGCACCCAAGGCTGCACCTTGCGCTACTGAACCTGTGCCAGCACCTTTTTGGACTCTTTCGGTTCTGGTAATAATTCCTGAATTTCCGTCAATCCGATAGCGTTGGCGGCGGCTGATAATTAACTCTCTGGCAACAAATTGAGTACCACTTTGATTGCCTCTTCTGACAGGTTGCAGTGCCCCGACTATCTGGCTGCCTGCGGGGATTAATACTCTGCCTTGAGGTGTGCGGATGTCTTGCGCTACTGTTAAAGTTAAAGGTGCAGTTTCTTCGCGGGTGACAACTATTTTGTCTTTTTCATAGCTAACTGGAATTACACTGCCCGAGGGAATTCGGATGCTATCAAATTGGGAAATTCGTTGTTGAGCTTCTGCGGGAGTAGCTACCACCAGCGGCGCGCTGGTTCCAACTGTAATGCCCAGTGCGAGGATTGCTGCTGTTGCTGAACGCCATTTTTGAGAAGTAATCATATAAATTGTCTCCTTGCTTCAGTTTTTGTTTACTTAGGAACGCACTACTGCTAAATTTGTTTCTGGTTTCGCCTTCATCTGATGTTTTGATTATGGCAGGCGGGAATTCTAGAAGTTGGGAAGATAAGGTAGATAATCCAGAATTTTAAAATTTTGAAAAATAGATAAAATCGGCAAGAGTGGGAAGATAAGGAGGATAAAGGAGAGATTTCGGTTCATCGTCCCCCTTAGCCTCTAATTAGTTAAGGTGAAATCCCAGCACGAAGCCTGGGGAAACGAGATTAATTGTTGAGAGCGTTTAAAGCCAACAATCCAGCACCGAAAGCTGGTTCGTATCGGGGCGAAATTACCTTAGCTTTTGGGGCGATCGCACTTATGGCTGCTTCAAACCGACCTCGGCAATTTGCCTCTCCACCCCACACACCTCCTACGATCACAATTTCAAATTCTTCTGTTTGGTTAAATAGCGCTGAAATGGCTATTTTTGTTGAATAGGTTAATTCTGCCACAGCATTATTGATAATGCTGTCAGCGACGCGATCGCCCTCTGCTGCTGCTCCCTCGACAATCGGCGCTAAAGCTGCAATTTCTTTGACTCCCCAACCGCGCCCGTAAACGACTTCTACCAATTCTTCTAGGTTATGGAGCCCTAAATGCTTTTGAAATTTTTCCGCAAGCACGGTAAAATCTTCGCGTCCGTCATAGAACTTCAAAGCAGCTTGCAAACCCTGAAGGGCGATGTTATATCCGCTGCCTTCATCGCCTAAAATATATCCCCAACCGCCGACTCGTTTAGTTTTCCCGTGACGGTTTTGCCCGAAAACAATCGAACCGGTTCCTGAAATAACGGCGATACCCACTGGATGGCCTGTACCGCCAGCAAGTGCGATCGCGCAGTCACTGGAAATTACTATATTCCTGGGCAGGAACGATCGGGTTACTGGTAAAGTATTCGTCAACTGCAAGTTCTGCACTACAAATTGCACTATTTCACGATCTTTTGGACGCCCGACGCCTGCTAGTCCCAGACCAATTGCTTCTATGTTGAGATTGCCTATAGCCTCGACCTGAGCGGACAGAACTGCTCGTTCGATCGCCAATTGGATGGATTGTTTGGCTGTCTCAATTCCCAGGGTTTGATAATTTGACGGCCCTGCTTCACCCCGTCCTAAAACAAGGTGGTTGTCATCCATTAAAAGGCAGATAGTTTTAGTGCCGCCGCCGTCGATGCCGAATACGTAGCTCATGAATAATTTAGAGAAGAATAGAGCAACCCAGATTAACAGATATATCTCTATTCTACGCTTTGTACAATCCGATTAAATCGACAGAGCAATGCTAATAATAATTAAACCTAATAATGCTAACCAAACCAGATGGCGCTGACACCAATTTTTGATCGATTGCAGCCCGTCGCCGCTGCTGTAAGGGATCGTCTGTGGCACAAGTGGCTCAGCTCGATCGTGATAAAGCGTGCATTCTTTGGCAAAGGGACGCTGCGGGTAGTTGCAAGTGTCGTCTTCGTGATAAATACAGGTAGTGCACAGAAATTCTTCGGGTTGTGATCGATAAAGAGGGATACCCGGATGACCGAAAGCTTTGAGGGGGATTTTGCAATGTGCACAGGCAAGTGCTTGGGCGTCTACAGGTTGGTGACAGCGGGGGCAATCAGGCATAGACAGCAGGGTGATGGGGTAATGTGGTGGGTAGGCTCATTAGGGGGTTTTCCGAACGCCGATTAGCGCGATCGCCTCGCCATCAGGCGGCTGGATGCTCCAAAATAGAAAGGTAGGTGTGCGCTGATGTAACTTTAAGTTTACAGATAGTTTCGCAGCGACAGCAGGCGACCTGAGCCGATCGGGTATGAAAGGGCAAACATTAGGAAAAATCTATGGATAACAATAGCAACTTACTCAAACAACTGGTAATGCTGGGCATTGGTACTACCTCCCTGGTGGCAGAGAAATTGCAGGAAGTGAGCGAGCAATGGGTCAAAGATGGCAAAATCAATTCCGAGCAAGCCAAAACCTTTGTAGATGACATGACGGAGCACCTCAAGTCGGAACAGGGCAATTGGGATACGCAGTTGCAGCGGCAACTACGGAATATGCTGCAAGATATGGGAGTTCCCCGACAGTCCGAAATGGATGAGTTGCGCGGAAGGCTCGATCGTTTAGAACGTCAGATGCGGGATTTAGAAAACCGTAACTGGCGCTGAGTTCGATCCTCTTCGAGGGCTTCGCTAACGCCCGCGAGGAGTTCGCTGCTATCTTGTGATAAGATTGTCATCCGAAGGCGGAAGGCTAAAAAAGGCACTTATGTAGAAGCCATTTATGTAGAATTACAAACATTATGACTTCATACTTTGGCCTTTAAAATTATCTGGTACCTGCCCTTTTTTGGTGGAAAAGTTCAGATAAAATTTGGTAGTTCTTGTTGTACTAGATGTCTTAGATATCTGAGATATCGCGGTTAAAAGTATCAGGAGGATTAATTTTGCGAGGAGTTCTAGTCAGCTTGGGAGTAATGCTGGTTTGCTTTGTGTTTTTGATAGTCGCTCAAATGGGCGGTTCTGGGTCCCAAGCAGTTGCAGCCGAATTGAACAATCTTTTACCCGAGACTGCTATTGAGAAGTTGTCAGCGCAGTCTTTAAATGAAAATAACTTGCTAGTAGCTGATGCTACTTTACCCGAGGTACCAGCTACTATCGCTGGCAATAACATGACTGATAATACTGTGACAACCGATTCAGGTCTGAAATATGTTGAATTGAAGCAGGGTGATGGGGCGACTCCAAAAACCGGGCAGACGGTTGTGGTACACTACACTGGGACTTTGGAGGATGGCACGAAGTTTGACAGTTCGCGCGATCGCAATTCTCCTTTTCAGTTCAAAATTGGCGTAGGTCAAGTAATTAAGGGTTGGGATGAAGGTGTCGGTACGATGAAAGTTGGAGACCGCCGCAAGTTGATTATTCCCCCTGAACTCGGTTACGGTGCTCGCGGTGCGGGCGGGGTGATTCCTCCTAATGCTACGTTGATTTTTGATGTGGAATTGTTGAAAATCGCTGGCTAGGTAGCTAAGTCTAATTCAACGTAAAACTTTTACGGTGTTTAGAAACCCGGTTTTTTTATTAAGAAACCGGGTTTCTGTGTATGTCCTGGTTGATTTACGATCGCTTCGGAGATGCCAGATTGCGAAAGCAGGTATATTGGGCGTCAAATAATAGTTTGATGATTCCTGTGGGGCCGTTTCTGTGTTTGGTAATAATTACTTCTGCAATTCCGCGATCGGGCGAATCAGGGTTATAGTATTCATCGCGGTAGAGCATAATTACTAAATCCGCGTCTTGCTCGATCGAGTTGTGAACTATGATGTCATTAGCGACAAAATTATGCAGTGCAGGCACTGTTAAATCGTAAACCTCAGCTTCGCCATCAACTTCTATTGAGGCGATTTCATCCCAGTAAATATCGCTCTTAGATAAGAGGGCAAGTTCATCAGATTTAACAATTGTAGCTAATTTGAATGCTCGTTCCCGACCGAGGTTGTGTTTGTAAAGAGTTGTACCACAATATAAGTTGCCAAGCTGTGCTTGCATCTGGCGTGTAGTTAAACCAAATTGCTGCATAGCAGGAACAGCATACATTTTCCACACATCACGCGGTATGACATCTCTATTAGTATTGCTAGAACGAATTTCTATGTATTCTGCAATTTCTGTCAGAGCTTGCTGTTTGTAGTTACCTACTGCACCAATCAAATGAATAAACTTATCTAAATCAGGTCTTCCAGTAACCCAAACTTGATGTTGATCTCGCCCTTTCCCTGGCTGGGGGCTTAAAAATAAGCGGGCATTGATACCAAGTCTGAGTAAGAGTGACTGAACATCTCTTGCCAATTTTTCACTACTGGAAGCATAGTAAACACTAGGGTAATGACATTTACCCCTACCTATTTTTATGCAACCATCAGTACACCAAAGATGGCGTAAAAATAAAGCTATTGCTTCTTGAGGCTGCTCAAATATTTGATTGGGGACAAACTTCTGGTGAGAACGCAGACCAAAAACAGCTAAAGCATCTAGCCATTCAGTTACAGGATTCCTCACATTATGTGTGAGATGATAGGTAGCAGGAAGATAAACTTGATACCAATCACGTTCTTTACAAATACGAGGTATGATTCGCTCTCCAAAGACTTCTATTGCAAGATTTGCAACTGTATTGGCTAAATCTTTCTCTCTAGTCGTGTATTGAATAGCGTGTCGAGGTAGAGTACATCCGTCTCCAATCATGTGTCCTAGCAAGGCTATTTCGGCATTGTCCATCGATTGGATGAAGGAACTTGATACATATCTAGGTAGGGCAATGCGATCGCCTGTTTTTAACTCGTCCAATCGCCGCCAGCCGTGAATGGTTAAGAACTTATGATTTCCAGTGGCTCTAATTGCCCGTCCCAAACGAGTTTGCAGTCGTAGTACAGGCTTAACACCTGTAGCAAAGGCATTGCTAACAACGGCTTTTTCTAATTGCATGGTGGCTTCATTGAGCGCCCAAACTGTGAAGCCAGATTTTCCTACTAATTCACGAATTGGTACGCGCACACCAGTATCTGCTAGCATTACCAAACTATCACCTGTTAAGCAGCCACTTTCTCTCAAATCAGACATCATCGGTCGCTTGTTTGTCCTCGCTTCCACACCCCGACTCAACTGAGATAAGGCAATAATCGGCACGTTGAGTTCGCGGGCTAAACCTTTAAGACTTCTGGTAATTCGAGATAGTTCTTGCACGCGGTTGTCGCTGGTACCTTCCATTAATTGCAGGTAATCTAGCAAGACTAATCCTAGGGTTCCGCCTTGTTCTGCTTGGAGGCGGCGGACTTTCGATCGTATTTCTGTGACGGTAATATTGGGAGTATCGTCAATAAACAGCGGTAGTTCTGATAAATTGCCAATGGCTGTACTGATTGGTTCCCATTCGTTTTGACTGATTCTACCCGATCGCAATCGGTTACTTTCTATTTTGGCTTCGCTGGACAGGATACGCTGCACTAGCTGTTCTTTCGACATTTCTAAGCTGAAAACGGCAACCGGCAATTTTTGCTGTCCAGCGGCGATGTGGTGGGCGATATTGGTACAAAAGGCTGTTTTTCCCATCGCCGGCCTGGCTGCAACGATGATTAAATCCGATCGCTGAAAGCCTCCTGTCATAGCATCTAAGTCATAAAAACCGCACGGAATACCGGGAAGTGTCAGGCCTTCATTGCGATTTTCTAGGTCTTGAAATGTTTGGTTTAGTGTTTCGCCGATCGATACTAAATCCTGTTGCGGGCGTTCTTGAGTTATGCTGAAAATTTCTTGTTCGGCGCGGTCTAAGACTGTTTCTAGTGGTGTTGCCGTCTCGTAACCTAATTGTACTATGTTGTTGCCAGCTTCGATTAATTTGCGGCGCTGATATTTGTCTTCAACTAAAACTGCATATTGGTCGATGTTGACTGCGGAAACTGTGCGATCAACTAATTGTGCTAATTTAGTTAGTCCTCCTACTTGCTCTAACTGGTTGCGGTCGGTTAGCGCAGTTGTTACCGTCATTAAATCGGTAGGTTGACCCTGTAAAAATAGGCCTAATGCCGAGCGATAAATGACTTGATGAGCGGTGATGGCAAAAAACTCCGGTCGCAGCAGTTCGGCAATTCGGGAAATAGCTTCGGGGTCAATTAAAATCCCGCCCAAAATTGCTTCTTCTGCCTCTATATTTGTAGGCATCAAATCGCTCATTAGTCAATAGTCCTCAGTCCTTAGTCCGCAGTCATTAGTTATTAGTTGCCAGTGATTAGTCGTCAGTTTTGAATCCTTAGTTAGCAGTCCTCAGTCCTTAGTTAGCGGTACTCAGTTCTTAGCTAATGACTAATGACTAACAACTAATGACTGATGACTAATGACTAACAACTAATTACTCATGACTGATGACTCTTAATTACATCGGAACAACTTGAATATCAACTTCGGCGGTAACTTCTGCGTGTAGTTTGATTTCAGCTTTGTAGGTACCAGTTTGGCGAATTTCGGGCAGAGTGATGCCGCGCCGATCGACTTCTTGACTGGTAGAGTTGAAAATCAGTTCTGCTACTTCTTGGTTGGTAACAGTACCAAAAATCGCGTCTGCTTCCCCAACTTGCTTGGAGATGATGAAAGGCCCAGCCGATTGGAGGGCGGTTTTGCGGACTTCAGCTTGCTGCTTGAGCTCTAGCTGGCGCAGTCTTTCTTCTTCACGGCGGCGCTCTGCTTGCTTGAGAATGCCCGGAGTGGCTCTAAATCCCATTCCTTGGGGTACTAGGTAGTTGCGGGCGTAGCCCGGGGCTACTTCTACTACGTCGCCAGCTTTGCCGAGTTTGCTGACATCTTTATTTAAAACTAATTGAACGCGCTTGGCCATGATCGTGGGTTGTGGGGTTTTAACTGCAACTTTTTATAATAGCGAAGTTTGAGGGGCGATCGCAAGGGAGAAGGAAGTTCGCCAACGGATTATGTAGCGGATGTAGTGGATTTAACGGATTTAATAACGGATGGATGTTGAGATTCGAGGTTCGAGGGAAGAAACAGGGATAATATTTTTTACGGGCAAATTCAGTTTGAAATTACGCAAAACGGGGGCTCTGTAATGAGGCAAATCAACTACAGCGCAATGTCTTACCGAGCACTCAGGCTTTATTTTCAAGGCGCTGGGCGACGATCGCTCGCGCTACAGTAGCAACTAACTGGGTCGGATTGATCGGCTTGGCTAAGTGTTGGTCAAATCCGGCTTGCAAAACTTGACGCTCGTTCGCTTCTCCAGCATAGGCCGTTAAGGCGATCGCCAACAACTGGCGATACTCAGGCGCAAGCTGAGTGCGGATGCGCTTGATCAACATATATCCGTCCATCTGGGGCATTCCGATGTCGCTGACGAGCAAATCTGGTGCAGTTTGTTTGATCGACTCTAGCGCCTCAGTAGCAGATGACAGGGAAATCACCTCTGCACCCGCTTCCTCAAGCACGAAAGCGACAAAATCTCGCGAGTCGAGTTCATCATCTACCACCAAAATTCTCAATCCAGCTAGCGGCAAGGATGAGAGATCGGGACAAGCAGCCCCATGACGTTCTTCCTCCTCCTGCCTTCTAAAATCATCATTTAATAGCGGTAATCTCACCGTAAACGTCGCTCCTTGACCTTCTCCGGCGCTTTCTGCAAACACGGTTCCGCCGTGAAGTTCGATCAGTTGGCGGACGATCGCCAATCCCAGTCCCAAGCCTCCAAATCTGCGCGTTGTAGCGCCATCTTCTTGTCGGAAATGGTCAAAAACATAAGGCAAGAAATCGGGAAGAATACCTTTACCCGTGTCCGTGACTTGAATTTGAGCTTGGCGTGCGATTTGCCCTAATCGAACTTCTACTCGACCGCCTTCGGGGGTGAATTTCACCGCATTTGATAACAAATTCCACACAATTTGTTGCAAGCGACTTGTATCGCCGAGAACTTGCCCGACATCAGGATTTAAGATTGTTTGGATTTTAATTTTTTTAGCTTCTGCTGCTAATTGCACGGTTTCCACAGCAGATGGAATAATAGTTGCCAGATTCATCGGAGCAACATTTAATCTGAGTTTTCCTTGCAGAATCCGAGACACGTCAAGCAAGTCCTCGATTAATTGAGATTGCAGTCTGGCGTTGCGCTCAATCGTCTCAAAGGCCTTGGCAGTTTGAGCCGGCTTCAGCTTGCCGCCGATGAGCAGTTGCGACCAGCCTAAAATCGGATTTAAGGGCGATCGCAACTCGTGAGAAAGCACCGCCAGAAACTCGTCTTTAATGCGGTTAGCTCGCTCGGCTTCCGTGCGGGCAGTTTGTTCTAATTGGAGAACCATATCGCGCTCAGTTTCCACTTGTTTGCGCTCTGTAATGTCGATAACAGAGCCGATATAACCCTCAAATTGTCCCCTTTCGGAAAATCTGGGAGCAGCCGCATCGATCACCCAAGAATATCCGCCATCCTGGCGCCGGAGGCGAAATTCTACGCGGTACGGTTCCTGGCGTTCGTTGGCGGTCAAGAACGCATTTTTTGCCTGTTCTCGGTCTTCTGGATGTGCCGCGTTTACCCAACCCAGTCCCAAACCTGTTTCCTCAGTTTGACCTGTGAAGTCATACCAGCTTTCGCTCAAGAAAGTGCAATAGCCTGTGGGGTCTGTTACCCATACCATAAAGGGAGCGTTGTTAGCCATATTGCGGAATCGTTCTTCGCTTTCTTGCATCGCTGCTTCTGCTTGTTTGCGTTCTGTGATATCCCGACAGACAATCACTCCGCCTTTGATTTCACTGCTAGCATCAACTACCGGATAACCGCTGATACTGATCCAGCGATCTTCGGAATCTTCGCGGCGGACAAATACCTCTACATCATTGACATATTCACCTTTGATTGCTCTGGCTAGAGGTAGTTCAGCGTCGGGGAAGAAGGTTTTTTTGTCTGCGGTAAATAGTCCGTAGGTGCTCGACCATTCCTCACAAGATTTTTCATTCGATAGCTGACCGAATATGCCTACGGCGGCTCGGTTAAACAACACAAACTCCCCTTGTTGGTTGGCCAAAATTAAACCATCGCCAATGCTGTCAATGATGACTTGAAGTAACTTAGTTTGTTCTTCCCGGGCGACTTCTGCTCGTTTGCGATTTGTGATGTCGCTGGAGATGCCAATTAAGCCGATGACTTCTCCCGCCTGATTGCGATATGGAGCTTTCATTACCAGAAATGTCCGAATGCCATCGTGAGATTCTTCGAGGACTTCTGTTTTGCCGGATTCCATAATGCGCCGATCGTTTTCCGTGACTGTGACTGCAAGTTCTGTTACTGGGTATAAATCCAGGTCGCGACCACCAATTACTTCAGAAGCAGGTTTGCCCATTATTTCCAGCGTGGCTGGATTTGCATAAATAATCCGTCCTTCTCGATCTTTGACAAAAATTGGCGTGGGTGCTGACTCGTTAATTACGTTCAAAATCGCATTTTTTTGTCGCAATTCTTCTTCAGTGCGTTTGCGATCGCTAATATCGCTCCAATAAGCCGTCAGTCCTTCTGCCGCTGGATAGGCGCTCACTTCTATATACATCTGGAGCGACGGGGAAAACTCTTCAAATTTGACAGAAACTTGCTCGTTAACGACTCGATGAAATTCTTGATATACCCTCGAATTCGCTTCTCCCTCGGCGGGGAATAGCTCCCAGATCGATCGACCTAACAACTCGTTTCTCGATCGAGAAAGCAGTTTTTCTGCTGTGGCATTAACGTAGGTATAGCGCCATTGTGAATCGATCGCCATAAAGGCATCGGTAATACTTTCTATAATATTGCTGACTTGTTGGTTGGCCGCTTGCAGCGCAAGTTCAGCGTTTTTGCGCTCGGTGATGATTTCGCAAAAAATCATGATACCGCCAATCTCATGGGTGTTGGTTCGCCAAGGGTACATTTCCCAGCGCACCCAGTCGATCAAGCCATCAGGGCGGGGAAACAGATCTTCTTGGCAGGTTTCGACTGCACCGGCCAGACAGCGCTGGTGGATTTGTTTGAAATGATCGGGCAAATTGGGAAAGATGTCGTAATGCGATCGACCGACAATGTTTTGAGTGCCGAGCCCGTAACTTGCCAGCCAGCGGTCGCTCACCAGCATATACCGCATCTGGCGGTCAAACATCGCCACCCCCGCAGGCGAATGTTTGACGAACAGCCGCAGTTGCTCTTCCTGTTGGCGCAAAAGATTCTCCGATTGTTTGCGAGCGCTGATGTCTTTGAAAAGTACGGCGACTTTGCGGCTGTGCGGCTCAGGAGTGCGGAACGCCGAAACCTCAAACCAGCGGTTCATGGCTTCCGAGCCATGCTCAAAGCGCAAGGGTTCGCCCGTGAGTGCGACTTTGCCGTACACCTCAAACCAATAATTTTCGTGTTCTGGAACGAGCTGTCGCATCGTTTTCCCCGTAGCTTGTACGAGTCCGGTTTGTTTCTCGAAGGCGGGATTGATTTCTAAAAAGCGGTAATCGATCGGCTTTTCGTTTTCGTCAAACAGCATTTCTATGACGCAAAAGCCTTCGTCTAGGGACTCAAACAAAGTGCGATAGCGTTCCTCGGAACGGCGCAAAGCAGCAATAGCTTGTTTGCGATCGCTAATATCCATAAAGGCCGCCACACACCCCCGAACTGCGCCCTGTTCGTTAAATAACGGCACCGCATTCACCAACCAATCAAAAGCCACCCCGTCCGATCGCACCATTTGAATTTCCACATCTCGCACTTGGACGCCGGAAGCCACGGCCAGTTGCATGGGGAGTTGTTCTCCCGGAATTTCTTCTCCGTTGCGGAGTCGTCTAAAGGGAAGGGCTGCGGCTTGCTCTCCGGTTCCAGAAACATTGGTAAGCTGATACGCAGCTAGATTGTATAATATAAATATAAAATAAGCGCTCATTAGTTAGAATGTATGCCAGCCAAAAACCATCTATCTCAAAATCAAAAACAGAGACTCGTTAAACTACTAAAAG